>NZ_CP065680.1 GCF_016027375.1 Clostridium perfringens | reverse complement strand
TTGAGTAACTTACGCCACCTGTAATTGCTATTGCTAAAGCAACTGCAACTCCAATGCTTGTTTTTTTATGCTCTTTTATAACTCTCATTAATTCTTTTAATTTTTTACTCATTTTACACTCTCCCATAAATTATTTCTTCAAAATTAAATTTTCTTACTAATTTAATTTATCCCTATTTTTTCTACTATAAAAACTTAATACTTCTAATTTAATCTCTTCATCTTTTAAGTTTTTATATTCTATTTCTTTATTTTCATTTATTAGTTTTCTAGGAGTATCAAAAGAAACTGAACACCCTATTTCACTTTCATCTTTTAAAACTATATCACCATTTCTTTTAGTGTTATAAATACTTCTATTTTTTAGAATAAAAGCTTTATCTCCAATCTCTTTTTTAGCTTCATAGTCTATTGCTTTCCTCGTATCCCTTCTACTAAAAGAAGCTTGTCTATGTATTTTCCTAATTCTTTCTCTATTAGGAGCTGGTAAACTATCAATCCAATTTTTAACTATTCCCTTAATTGTATTTTCACTCATAAACATAATTCTTCCTATGTCTTTATAAGTATAACCAGCATTATATAAGTCCATTATCTCTAATTGTCTTTTTTCATGTTCACTTAATTCATCTAAAATTCTCAATAAAAGACCCCCTTATATAATTTTTAAAAAAGTATATAGTTCAACCTAACCAAAAAAGGTTGTCCAACTTTTTAAATTTTATCAATTTATGTACTTCTAAAGAAATTATGTACTTTAGAAGAAATTTATGTAAATGTACTTTATGCTTTTATAATACATTTTTCAAAAAGTTTTGTCAATAAAAACAACATTTATATATTGATATATTTTATTTTTATTTTATATATCTATATAAAAATATTTTTAAATATTCTTATATAATCACATCCAGGTGTATTTTCTCTCTATTTATGCTAAAAATGTTTGTAGGAGGTGATTACTATAGATTGGAGCAAATTTTCTGAAAATCTAAAAGAATATAGAAAAAAACAAAAATTGACTCAAGAAGATTTAGCTAAAAAAATAGGTGTTGCTCGTAGTACATTAAGTTATTATGAACATGGTAGTATAGAACCTAATATATTTGTTCTAATAACTCTTTCAAAATTAATGAACTGCTCTATTGATAGTTTAATTGGATTATCTAATGAAAAAATAATCCCTATTCCTTCTACAGATATTAAAAATAATTATGATACAAAAGAAAGTGAGAAAACTAATGAAGAAAATAATTTAGAAATTCAAAAAATAAAACAAGAATCAAAAAAAATATTAGAAAAAGCTAAAAGAAGTTTTTCTGAATTAGAAATGGCAAAAAAACGTACTGATAAGATGTATGAAGATTTTATAATGGCAAAAAAACGTGCTGATAGAATGTATAATGAATTTGAAATATCCAAAAGACAAGTAGAACGAATTATTAATCAATTTGAAGTTTCAAAAAAAAGAACTGATAAAATGTTCGAAGACCTAGAAATGTCCAAAAAAAGGACAGATAGAATGTATGAAGAGTTATTTAGAACTCTTAACAGAGAAAAAATTATAAATGATTCAATTTTGAAGATTAAAAACTTATCAAAAGAAAATAAATTAGAACTATTAAAAGAAAAAGCTAAAGAAAATAACTACGAAGAATTTACCAAATTAAAAATTTTAGGCAAAATCTCAGCTGGAATACCTCATTATGCCTGTGAAGATTTAATTGATACTATTTATTTACCAAATCAATTCTTTAAACCTAATTTTGAATACTTTGGATTAAGAATATTTGGCGATAGTATGAATAAAATGTTTGATAACGATTTTACAATAATAGTTAGAAAAACTAATAGTTTCATAAATGGCGATATAGTTGTAGCTATAATTGGTGATGAAGCTACTTGTAAGGAAATAAAGCAAGTAGAAAATTACATATATTTAATACCACATAGTACGAATCCTGAACATCAAATACAAAAATATAAAGCAGATCAGGTTATGATTTTAGGTGTGGTTGAACAAACAATAAAAAGTATACTAGATAAAATAGATATTTAGTTTTAAAAATTTATATTAATATTTACATAATTACATGTAATTATAGTTATATGATTACATGTAATTATAATTATATAAAGACTAAAAATTTAAAATAGATAAATATATTCAATCTATTCAATAACCCTTAATTTTTTTATGTTTAACGCCTCAACACATTCATATAAATATCTATATATTGCTTCTTTACTTTCTAAACTTATGCTATTTGGGTCTATATTCCTATTAAACATTATATTATTCCAACACTCTTCTATAAATTTATCTAAATTCAAATTTTTAAATTTATTTTTATTTTTAAATCCATTATTACTTTCTAAATATACTTTCATTGCAGTGTACCAATCATACTCAGCACCTTCATTTTTAGATAAAAAAGAAAAATAATCTTCTTCTAAAGCAAAATCTAAACAATCTGAAAAATCATAGAGCATTTCTTTACTATTAATTTTTTCATTATGAAATTTATTTATTGCTTCTTTTACTGAATTAGCTTTAACTATAATAGTCGTAAATTCACTTAAAGGCATATTATTATAATTAATTATGAATTCTTTCATCAAAACACCTCTTCATTAAAAACTATTTTTATTCTGTCCACCCTAATAACTGCTCCTCTAATTTTTTATAATCTTGATCTCTTTGTGTGAAGTTAGCATGAGGACTTGTCTTTTTATTATTTATGTTAAATTCAACTTTTTTAATTTTATCCATATCATTTAAAGTTGCTAAAATATACCCCTTAAAATTTTTAATTTTAGTATCAGTAGCACTAGCTGTTAGTATTGCTTTAGCTATTTTATTAAAATCATATATAGTTAATAAATCTTTAATATCATTTTTCTTTAATTTAAACTTATTATTCTGGCATATTTGTAATAACTGAATAATTTGTTTTTTATCTTCTTCATCAACTTCTTTAGAAGAAGAAGAAATATTATTGTTATTATTAATACTGTTACTATTAATACTGATACTATTACTTCCCACATTTTGAACGCTGTCATTTTGAGAGCTGTCATTTTGACTGTTCTCAGAAAAACTAGTATTCATGCTATTTTTCTCAGCACTGTCATTTTGACTGTTCTCAGAAATATTATTTTTATTATTAGTTTTTATCTTATCTTTTTGAATTTCTTCTTTAGGTTTTGGTGTTGGGAATTGTTCTAAAGTATAGATATTTTTATCATTTACAACTTTACCTGATTCTAATTTAGTTCTAGTTTGTTTTATTGTGATATAACCAAGATCTTCTAAAAGTTTTCTATGTTTATAATATCTTTTTTCACTAATACATAACTCACTTAATTGTAATTTTACACTAGGAAAAGAGTTTAATCCTGCACCAGCGAATGAAGACATATATGCATAAATAGCTTTAGCTTCTATTGTAAGACGAGTATCTCTCATTACGGCTTTGGGACTGAATCCATATCCTTGAGACATGATTCCATTTATTTGAATAAAATTATTAGCATTATTATTTGTTGACATAAAAAAATACCTCCTAATGGAAATTAAAGAACACCTTAGAGTAAAATCCATATGAAAGTACTATCTTAATCTATCTTTAATATTGACTTTTCAATATTAATTTTATATACTATAGATAAATTAAGCCGATTCATATAGGCAATATAAGTAAATTCATTTATATAAATTAAGTCTAATTATATAGATAAATTTTCGGCTTATTACTTTCAGGTGTCCCATTGATTTCTTTAACGGTTTGGCGATTGTCTAAGAAATTAATGGGTTTTTGCTTTTATTCCGTTCTTTTTAAATTTGTTATTATTATACCAATTTTTCATATAACTTTCAATATTATTTATATTTTATGGAAAAACGAGTGTTTTTGATAAAAATTTATCTAAAAATTTAAATTAATGACAGAAGAGCTAATGCTCTTCTTTTTTATTTTATTTGTTTTTTTGAAACTCCAGCCTATCATATCTACGCTAAAATTGTAAAGCCATTCCACAATTTTTTATCGGCCATTCATTATATTCATAGCAGCTAAAAAATTTGCTCCATTTTCCTTTACAATTCACTTCGATATGAAGTCTTAGGCTCAACAAAAAAACAACAACATGAGAGTGTTAAACGAAAGTTGTTGGTGGAAGGGGGAGAGCTTATTCAATGAAAATTTGACATGTATAAATTGAAGTTTAGTTATTGACATGTATAATTATACATGTTACTATAAGAGTATAGTTAAGAGAATAAAAAATATGAAATGAGGTTGTAATTATGAAGAAAATATCAGTTTTTAATATTAAAGGTGGAGTTGCTAAAACAACGTCTACTGCTAACTTTGGAGCTTGTTTAGAAGAAAAAGGAGACAGAGTATTATTAGTAGACCTAGATCCTCAATCAAATCTTACTAAGTTATTTAAAGCATATAGTATGGAAGATGTTTCAATTGCAGATGTACTTTTAGATAAAAATTTAGATATTGAAAAGGTAATAAAGAAAACAGATTTCGAGAATATCGATATTTTACCATCTAATGTTACTTTAGCATTTGCTGAAAGAAAGATACTTTTAGATGTTAATCGTAGTCAACAAAATAGATTAGCTAAAGCTCTTGAAGAGATAGAAGATAAATATGATTATTGTTTAATAGATTGTCCACCAGCACTTAATATGATAACAGTAAATGCTCTTTGTGCTTCAGATGAAGTATTAGTACCTATTAAGATAGACAAGTTTGCTTTAGATGGCTTGGAATATCTTTTAGATAGTATAGAAGAAATAAAAGATGAGTTTAATCCAAACCTTAATTTTAAAGGGTGTTTTATAACAATGGATTCTTCTACTACAGTTAATAAGGTTATAAAACAAGAACTTAAATCAGTTTTAGGAGAAAAAATGTTCAATACATCAATACATCAAAATATAAAGGTAGTAGAAAGTACATTTGAAGAATGTCCAGTTGTATTTTCTTCTAAGAAAGCAAGAGCAAGTTTAAACTATAAGGATTTAAGTAAAGAAATATTTTAATTTAAAAGGTGTCCCCGGGGGACACCTAATATAAATTAGTTAAGGTGGTTAGAATAAAATGGCTAAAAAGTTTTCAATAAGTGAAGGAATGTTAAATGGAATTTCAAAAAATACTAGAAAAGTTGAGGAGTTTCAAGCTAAAGAAAATTTTAAAATTGAGTATATAAATATAGATAGAATAAAAAGAAATGAGAAAAATTTCTATGAAATAGTGGATATTGAATCTCTTGCAGAAGATATAAAATTAAATGGGTTAAATCATAATTTAGTAGTTAGAAAATTGGATAATGATATGTATGAGTTAATAAGTGGTGAAAGAAGATATACTGCTTTAAGTAAGCTTGTTAATGAAGGAAATAAAGAGTTTAATTTAGTTCCATGTAAAGTTATAGAAAGTAATGATATAGATTCAGAAATAATACTTATTCAAGCTAATGCACAATCAAGAGAGCTTACAGAAGTTGAAAAATTAACACAAGTTGAAAGATTGCAAGAGTTATATAAGATAAAAAAGAAAAATGGAGAAAAAGTTCCAGGTAAAATAAGAGATATTATTGCAAATGATTTAAATTTATCAGCTACACAGGTTGGTAGATATGAGAGAATAAATAATAAGCTTATTCCAGAGTTAAAAGCAGTTATAGAACAAGGTAATTTAACAATAGCAAATGCTTCAGAATTTTCTAGTTTAAGTGAAGAAAATCAAAGAGTGATATTAAGCATAATAGATGATAAAACTAATATGTCTAAACAAGAAGCAGTAGATTTAAAGAATAAGCTTAAAAAGATTGAGGAAGAAAAAGAATTAGAATTGAAAAAAGCTTATGAAGAAAAAGAATTAGAACTTAAAAGGTTAGAAGAAGAAAAGAAAAATCAAGTTTCAAAATTAAAAAGTGAAAATGAAAATTTGAAAAAAAAGCTTGATAGTAATAATATTGAGGAAGAAAGAAAAGAGATAGAAGGTCAAATTAAAATTGAATTTGAAGAAAAACTTAAAAATGAAAAAGTTATATTAGAAGAAGAGTTAAAGAGTAAATATGATAAAAAGATAGAAGATATAACTAAGGAAGCTAAAGAAAATAACTTAGAAAAACAAAGATTAAAGGATGAACTTTCAAAATTAAAAGAAAAATCTAATAATGAAGTTGATATTAAAAATACAAAAGAAAACTTTGTGTTAGTTCAAAATCTAAAATTAATTGACAACTCATTTAAGAATTTAAAAAGTCAAATTAATAAGATGAAAAAAGAAAATGTTAAAGTTGCAGAAGAAACCAAAGCTAAAGAGTTTTTAGAAAAATATCAAAAAGAAATTTCTGACTTATTAAAAAAGTTATAATATGAAATATAGATGATAGGGAGAAAAATTTCTCCCTATATAGTTTTATATAAATTTAATGATCTGTACCTTAATGATTCTTACAAAATATAATTTGTATTTTATGGAGGCATAAATGGAAAAAATATTAGCTGAAAAGAGAATAAATATATCTTTTTATAAAAGAAAAAATGGAGCATTGGTAACAACTCTATATTTACCACCAAAATGGTTAGAAGTTATTGGTATTACAGAGAATGAAAGAGAATGTTTTTTCTACATAGAAGATAAAGCAATAAAAATATCTAAAGAAAAACAGTCAGAAGAAGCTAAAGAGAAGACTATATCTTTTAGTAAAACTTCAACTAAAACATATTTAAATAATAAATGGCTAGAATATTTAGGTGTATCTGAAGATGAGAGAAGCTGTATAATAGAATTAAGAAAGAAAGACATAACATTAGTAAAAGATAATGGAAGAGATATATTAGATATTTAATAAAAGGTGTCCCCGGGGGACACCTTTTTATTATCGATAATAGAATTAAAAAAATTAAAAGCAATGATATTATCATTGCTTTTAATAAATTATTAGATATACTAAAAAGATTAATTATACAGTTTGATTTTAGCATAAAAAAATAAAAAATCATATTCTTGAATCCTTTAAATAATTTTGTGTAAATTGAATAAACAACTTCTTCTTGGAAATAATTTGATATACCAATAAATTATAAGAAGAAGTTGTTTTTTTAGAGTAATATGTCGAAAGATTTTTTAAGAAATTATATAAAGGAACAAAATTTTAATGATAGCAATAATGTTTTAAATTCATTGAAAGATTTATTTAATGATGTTCTTCAAGAAGTGGTTTCAGCGGAGCTTGACGATATGCTTGGTTATGAAAAGAATTTAACTAATCAATTTTATAATAGTAGAAATGGTTATTCTAAAAAGACTATCAAATCAGAATTAGGTACAATAACTTTGAATATTCTAAGATATAGAAATTAGGAGTTTGAGCCTAAAATAATTTCAAAACATCAAAGGAATATTAATAGAATTGAGGATAAAAATTTAAACCTATATGCATCAGGTATAACTACTAGAGACGTAGCAGGGCAAATAAAAGCTCTATACGATATTGAAATAAGTGCTGAAACAGTATCTAATATAACAAACAGAATAATGCCACTTGTAAGTGAATGGTAAAATAGACAATTGGAAAAAACTTACTTATTTGTATTTATGGATGCTATTAATTATAAAGTTAGAAAAGATAAGCATATTGTTGTTAAGGATGCCTATGTAGTTATTAGTGTAAATATGGATGGAATGAAGTCCTGGGTATTTGTATAGGTGTTAATGAAAGCAGTAAGTTGTGGTTATCAGTTCTTAATAATCTTAAATAGGGGCTACTTGTGTTTTGTGTTGACGGACTTAAGGGTTTTAAAGAAGCCATAGGAGCCGTATATCCATTTTCAAAAATTCAAAGGTGTATAATTCATCATAAAAGTTAGGAGGATAATTGGGATAATCTTAGAACTTTATTTGAGTTTTCCCCTAGCATAAGAAAAATGTTATATACAACCAATGTTATAGAAAGCTTAAATAGTCAATTCAGAAAATTTACTAAAACTAAATTAATATTTCCGAATGATGTTAGTTTAATAAAAATGTTGTATTTAGCTACAGAGAAGGTTAATAAAAAATGGACTCGTAATTACCCGAACTAGGATTTGGTAATCAATGAATTAACAATTTTATTCAATGAATATTTAAGTAAAGAATGTTAAAAAAAGAGCCTTGAGAAAGCGTTCTAAAAGCTCTAAAATCCAAATCAAATGTATATTATTGCCTATTATTGGGTAAAATATACATAACAAATATTTTAGTAGATCAACTTAATTTGTCGAAAGACTTTATTTATTTTATTATACCTACCAATTAAGTTCTAAATATATGTACTAATGGTTATACATACTTTATTCATATTTAGTTGATTTTTATTATTATTAATAGTTATATATTAATAATAAAAATGCTTAGTTTATAATAATCGTTACTTTAAATAATTAAATCGATAAAGCTCAAGAGCAGCATTACTATGAAATCTTCTGATTCATTAGCAATACTGCTCTATTATTTTATCTTTTTATTATAAAAAGATTATCCTATCTGCTTGTTTTGCAACATAATTATCATGAGTCACGATAATTATTGTTTTTCCACTTTCATTAAGTTCTTTTAATAAAGATATTATAATATCTCTATTTTCTTCATCTAATGAGCCTGTTGGTTCATCTGCTAAAATAATTTCACTTGGTTTTAACATTAATCTAGCGATAGCTACTCTCTGTTGCTCACCACCACTTAACTCATATATATAGTTTTTTTGACATCCCTCTAATCCAACAAATTTTAAACATCTTATTATTTCTTCTTCAATCTTTTTCGTATTTTTAATTGTGTGCTTAATCGCAAGTCTTAAATTCTCCTCTACAGTTTCTTCATCTACCAAGGCAAAATTTTGAAATAAGTAACTTATCTTTTCCCTTAAAAACTTATTTGCTAATTTGCTATTTATTTTTATATTTTTTACACCGTCAATAATTATTTCTCCTGAATCAAATTTTTCTATCAAGCCTATCATATTTAAAAGGGTACTCTTTCCACAACCACTTCTTCCACTAATAGCAATCATCTCACCTTTTTTTATACTCAAAGAAAAATCCTTAAATATTACCTTATCAAAATACTTTTTATTTAAATTTGAAATTTCTATAATATTCATTAATATTCTCCCTTTATCACTTTAATAAGATTCTTTTTCTCTAATGAATTAATATTAAATATAATAAAAACTAACTCTATTACTACTAATATTAGAGTGAAGTATATTATATTAATATCCTTAGTAATTAAACTTGCTATAGCGAGTGGACATGTCCAAGTTATTAAAACCATTATAAAGTAATTCATGTATCTATAAATCAATCTATATCCATGAAGTTTTTTCACAATTATTTTATTCTTATTTTGATTAAAATATAAAGATGTATTCTGTAAAATAATGATGCTAATTACAGCGAGTAATATTACTATAGCAAATATAATAACTTTCACTTTTGCTTTTATATTAATTATTGTACTTGCTACATTATCATATAGATTATAAGGATCTATTAAATAAACACTCATATCATAATATTTTTCAAGTCCATTAATAACTTCCTCTTCTGAATTAGCTCGAATCTTAAAGGGACTATTATTGTACCCAATTATCTTATAGTAACTTACCAATTTATCATTACTTTCTGTTAAAACACTGACAATTGGATCAGTTACATAATTTCCCTCTTCAGGATTCACATCTAATAGATATGAAAAATATTTTTGATTTGATTTCATCCAAATAATTTTTTGTTTTTGTTCTACCAAATTAAGCTTTCCATCTGCTGTTTTATGTGAACAAGTGGTACTTGAACAAGGTTCTTGCGAATTGTAACCATAATACTCCAAAATTTCTTTTTCAAAATTCCTATATTTTTCAGGAACTAACAAAATTCTATCTTTTTCATCTTCACTTATATTAATTATATTACCATCTACATCGTATACTTTATGTTTTAATAAATAATTAGGATTTACAATTATAGTCTCTCTCATATATTCTTCTGGCAACATCTGCTTTGCTTCTTCCATTGATGTTGGCTCATACCTATTAAAATCTGCTAATATAGCTCCTTGTTTATTAAAGTATAAATATACTGCTCTTTCTTTTTCCATCTCCTCAATTGAAAATGATTGTATACTCTCATCGTTAAATCCTAGTTCTGGTAGAATATAATATTGTTTTGTTTCTTCCCATACTTTATAATTTTTTTCATATCCCTTTCCTATGCTCGATAAATCATCTAATGCATTACTAAAAAAAATCAAAATTATACTAGCTAATATAACTTTCACAATGCTATTTAATATAATTATACTTTTTACAGGTCTTTTATTTTTTATAATGTTAGATAGAGTTATTTTACTTACATAGATATATGGAATTATCACACTTACAATAGTAAAAATTATCATTATACTATATATACATATAAGTTCTAGCATAAATTTCCAAAATAAACTATTAAATGTCTTGAAATTAAAAAAAACTAGCAATACTGTTACTACTAACATCACAATTACTTCTATCCGTAGTACCTCTAATAATCTTTCTTTTAACATTACAAATGTACTATGTCCTAATAACTTTTGTATACCTATTTTCTTATATGATCCAAGTACTTGATAAAAGATCATAAAAATTAACCCAATAAAACAAACTACTAAAATAATTTTTAAAGTTTCAGTGTTATATTGACTTGAATCTCCCATTACCCTTTTTTGTACAATAATTGATTCACTTTTTAAATCTTCTATTAGCTTATCTAAAATTTGCTCATTCTCTATCTGTACTATAAATAAATTTTCAAATGTATTTATATCTAACTTACTTTTTATTGTGCGAATTTCATGGATATTCTTGCCATTAAAATCATTAATAACTCCTATTTGTTGTGTATCTTCTGAATCAATTGTTGATAAATATGAATCTATATTATCTTTTTCATGGAAAAATCTTCCTGATACTATTGGAATATGGTTCTCAGTTTCTTTATTTGAAAAATAACCATAATTTATATACTTTCTCACATCTTCATTTATATCAACTTCTGAAAAGAAAATATTCCCATTATATTCATCCAAACTTTTTATTATACTTTCATAGGCGGTATTATAGTTTTCTCTATCTGGTATAGAAATTGTCACTTCAAAATTTTCCAAATTTCCTTGTAAATTTTTTAGCTTCATAAATTCAGTATGATTTCTTACTGAATATACTCCTTCAAAAGATAAAATAGTAATAATAATAAATAAAATAATTAAAGCTACTTTTTTTTTCAAAATACTCTCCTTTTCATATTAATATAAAAGATATCTTTAAATTATTATTTAAAGATACCTTTTAAACATTAAATTACTATAAATGTGCGTAATATGAATTCCACTCTGTTACCCCTTTATAATACTTAGTTTGTGCATGTGCAGTTAATTTAGCATCTTTGATATCTTTAGCTTCATAAAGAGTAGTACCTACCTTAACACGTGCTGTAGCCCTATGCTTTTGCTCTCCACAATAAAACTTTGAACTTTGTGCCTGTGAAAATAAACCTGGTAATGAAGCTGCCTCAAATTTGTCTGAACTATGAGTATAAGCTAAGGCGGTTGTACCTAAACTACCAACTAGCAAAAGACTTGCGATAAAAGTTTTTATTAATTTATTTCTTTTCATATTCTCACCCCCTACATTACATATTATAACAAAATAACCATTTTATGTAAACGAGAAATTGCATTTTTCTTTTAAATTTGCATGGAAATTTTTTTAGCTAGTAAACTTAAATACTCTCCTCTTTCAATAATTTATTAAGAGTTTTTTCTACTCTTCACTTAATAACTTTTTGTCTAGGCTCTTCACTCTGGTATCTCAAACTCCGATAACACTTTTAAAAAAAATCTAGTTAATATTTTTAAAGTGCTGGAACAATATCTAATATAACAAACAGAACAATGCCACTTGTAAGTTAATGGCAAAATAGACCATTAGAAAAAACTTACTTATTTGTATTTATGAATGCTATTCATTATAAAGTTAGAGAAGATAATCATATTGTTGTTAAGGGTGGCTATGTATTTATTGGTGTAAATATGGATGGAATGAAGGAAGTCCTGAGTATTTGTATGAGTACTAATGAAGGCAGTAAGTTCTGGTTATCTCCACATAAAGATAAAAAGGAATTTGCAAAAGACTTGAAAACTATTTACGGTTCAGTAAACGAAACAGAAGGTATGAAAAACTTAATTGAATTACGTGAAAAATGGGGTTCTAAGTATCCAAATGTCGTTAAAAGTTGGAAAGATAATTGGGATAATCTTAGCACTTTCTTTTAGTTTTCCCCTAGCATAAGAAAAATAGTATATACAACCAATGTTATAGAAAGCTTAGATAGTCAATTCAGAAAATTTACTAAAACTAAATTAATATTTCCTAATGATGATAGTTTAATGAAAATGTTGTATTTATCTAGAGAGAAAGTTAATAAAAAATGGACTCGTAATTACCCGAATTGGGATTTAGTAATCAATGAATTAAAAATTTTATTGAATGAATATTTAAGTAAAGAATGTAAAAAAAAAAGAGCCTTGAGAAAGTGTTCTAAAAGCTCTAAAATCCAAACTAAATGTATATTATTGCCTATTGTTGGGCAAAATATACATAACAAATATTTTAGTCGATCAACTTAATTTGTCGAAAGACTTTAAAAAATATTAACTTAAAAATTAAAAAATCTTATATTATTTCTAAGAAGAAATAATAATTTACACAAAGTACTTTACAGGCTCTATTATTGAGTTTTGATATAGATTAAAATATAGAAAATCTTTTTTTATTTTTTCTTTTAGTTAAATCTAATAATGTATTTTTTAAAAGTTCTATTTCTTCATGTAAATTTTTATAGGAAGATTGCTTTTCTTCTAATTGTTTTATTATTTTCAAGTTATTTTCGATAATAGTATTTAAAATACTTATTTGCTTATCTTTAAATTCAATTTGTTTATCTCTATTTTCAATTTGTGATTGTAATATGTTTATAGTATTTTGATATAAGAAATCTTCATCAACAGTAACTGAAACCTCATGTTGTATTTCAGTAGTTTCTTTTTTTATTTCTTTAGGAGTTAATTGTTTTTTCTTTTCTAATTCTTCTTTTAGTAATTCTGAAAGTTCATTATCTATAATAATTTGAGAACCATTTTTTTTAACAAGTGGAGCAAATCTTTTTCTTCTAAGTATATTATAAATTTCACTTCTTGTAACATTTAATTCTTCAGCTAAATCTTGTACTAACATTTTAAAAGCTCCTAATTCATTCTTGATAATAAATTCTATATTACTCATATTCTTTAAAATTATGTAAAATCCTTTTATCTAATTAAAGAAAAAATATCTTCATATTTTATATGAAGATATTTTTTTCTTTAATTTTTATCGTCGATGGCTATTTTATAAAATAAGTAAAGAGATATGATTAAAAATAAACAAGGGAAAATATAAAGTACTGAGTTATAAGCGGAAGAACTTGTAGCACTTAATCCATAAAGATAAATAAACATCCATGAAGAGCAACATAGAGAAATAATACAACATAGTAAAGTCATATAAGACCTCCTTTTTTCATTTTAAAATATTATATAAACATTATATAAGAATTATACATTAAAATTTAAGACAACAAATGGAAAAAATGTGTGAATTAATATGCTAGGTATTTTAATTTAATTGAATGAATAATAAATTTTATAGTGTATAAATTTAATGAAAGAAGGTATATATATGAAAAATAAAAAAATACTAAGAAAATTTTCAATTTTAGCTTTACTTACAGTTTTTACTTCAGTAGGAATACAATCAATTGATGTCAGTGCAAAAACTATAAATAATAATGAATTATATGAAAATTTAAATATGGAGAAAGCTATACCAACATCAGATTTAGAAAATTATTTGCCAAATTTAGATTCAAATTTTAGTGTTACTGAAGGGGAAAATGTTATTTACTTTGCAAATCAAAATGATCTTGACCTATATAATAGTATGAAAGCTGGAAATAATGCTCGTTATGGAGAAGGCATGAAAGTAGAAGTTTTAGATAGTACTTATAAAAGTCATCTTTGGATTGGATATCATAGTGGAACATCTTCATGGGCTAAGGCATCTTCTTACACATTAACAAAGGGAAAAACATATTCTACTTCAGGAAGTTATTCTTACAAGGGTTATACTGTAAATACAGGATTTTCTTATACTAATAGTGTAGCAACAACAATTCCAGCAGATAGTTCAAGGTATAGTAGATTAGGAACTTGGGGTGATTTTACATTTAAATATTGTAAATATATAGAAACATCTTATGGTCAACCGACAGGAAGAGTAACATATGGAGTACAAAAATCAATGTCTAATCATTATGTACAACCAACTTATCAGTAGAAATCAATAAAGTGGCGATTAAAAATCGTCACTTTATTTTATATCAAAAACGGTTGTTTTTGATACGTTTTTTTGAATTATGAAAACAAGCCATTTTTTTTGTATAAAAATGTATCAAAAAAGGTACCATAATCTATTGAGATTATGATACCTTTTTGATACAATATTGTTAAGAAATTTAGAAAGTGGAGATAGAAATAATTATGTTAGTTGGATATGCAAGAGTTAGTACCGAAGGTCAAAGCTTAAATAGACAAATAGATATGTTAGTTGATTATGGTTTAGATAAGAGAAATATATATCAAGAAAAAATAAGTGGTACTAAGCTGAGAAGGGATCAGCTAGATAAGATGATTGAAGAGCTTCAGGAAGGAGATACAGTTATAATTACTGATTTGACCAGAATATCAAGAAGTACAAAGGATTTGTTAAATATTATAGATAGAATAAAGGAAAAAGGAGCTAGTATTAAAAGTCTGAAAGATACATGGTTAGACACATCAGGCGATAATCCATATAATAGCTTTTTATTAACTGTTATGAGTGGATTAAGTCAATTAGAAAGGGACTTAATAAGCCAAAGGACTAAAGAAGGGTTGAGAAGTGCTAAAGCTAGGGGGAGAAATGGAGGAAGACCTTCTAAGAGAAATGATAAAGCTGATACGGTAGGGTTATTATATAGGGAAGGTTATAAAATAGTTGATATAGTAAAACAAACAGAGTTAAGTAGAGCAACTGTATATAGAATTTTAAAAGACTTAAACTTAAAATAATAATATAAATATGATTTAGAATTTGGAGAATGGATTATAAAAAGGTATATTAATTATATATCTGAAAATTTATTATTATATTATAAGGATAATTAATAAATTTAAGGTGTCCTCAGGGGACATCTATTAGTATAGAATAGTAGATGAATTAAAGATTTAGGATTAAAATAATAGTATTGTAAAATATTAATTATAATAAAAAAGAGGGGATTTTATGAGAGTTTTTTCAAATAAATTACTTAGCACAAATCAACTACCTTTGCTTACTTTAGCTAATAACGAAGGATGGTTAGACGGTTTTTCAGATGATAATTTCCTTATTAAATGTTTAAACAATAAATTAGATTATTTTGATGAACATTCAAATTTAATAGGAAATAGTCCATATTTCAATAGTAATATTCAAAGTTGTAATACATTTTTATTTAACTTTTCTAGAATGTTAGGTATTCTAATCTCTAAATTTGGAAAAGATGATGTTAAGAAGTTTTTTAAACATTCTCTAATTGCTGGTGGAAAAAACTATAGTGATGAACAGTTTTTTAGAGCTTATTCTGAAATTGTTGTAATTGAATTTTTATTAAAATATAATCAAGTAGAAAAGTGTATTTATGAGCCTAAACTTGGCGTTAATGGTTCAAATCCTGAAGCAAGATTAATATGTGAAGATGGAGTTATTGTAGATATTGAGGTTAAAACACCAGGTTTTAAGAAAGAAGAAAGTACAAATACAATTATTCCAGCTTTTATTTTAGATGATGATATTGAACATGAATTTAAAGAAATAGCTGAAAAGCATAATTTGAATTATGTTAGACCTAGAGTTTTGAAATTAAAAGATTTTATAAATAGTGCTGGGAAAAAGTTTGAAAAACCTAAAAGTTCAAAACATATAAATTTATTATATATAAATTGGACATATTCTGATATTAAATTTTCAGGATTTAAAGAACCTTATGGATTATTATACAATAATTTAAATGGAATTTTAAAAAATAAAGATTTTGCATTACGTTTAGGAATAGAAGAAGAAGCATTAGAAAAAATAACTGCAATAATTATATATCAAGATTCATTTGATTCTTTAATATTTGGTGATTTTAGAGATGTTTGGAATGGATATAAATTTAGATTATTACCAAATCAGTTAATAGATTCAACTTTGATAGATAAAGAACTTTTGTTTAAAATAACAGGAATGAATCCACCTGTTAAGGGAGATCATTTAGCACCATATTTATTAAGTTATTCTGGTAGTAAAGAAAATTGTTTCTTAATTGCAGATATGATAAATAGTAAAATTCAAGAAAAAATTTCAAAGTTAAATATAGATGGATTTGAAGATAATTTCATTTATTTTAATAAGGATTTTTGGGAAAAAACTTATAATGAACAAATGCTTTATTTTAATCAGTTTAAAGATTGTTTTATTCCACAAGATAAAAATTTAAATAATGTTACTGCATTTATAAGTATATAAATATTTATTATTGATTTAATTTTCCATTATAGTGCTAGTTATTTTTACTATTATAAAGTTTAATAATTTACATTGTTTAAACTAATTGCTAAATAGAATTTTAACTCATGTTTTAAAAGTTAAATATATATTTTAAATTTAAGGTGTCCCACGGGGACATCTTTTTGTTTTTAAAAGGTAAATATGAATAAAATTTAGATAAAAGTGTAAAAGAATTATTTTTATTTTAAATTTGTTAAAATTTTGATATAATTGAATTGTAAAAAAAATTTCAGGGGGGAATATAAATGAAAAAATTATTTCAAAGTTTACTGTAATTTTTATGTTTTCATATTTTCTTATTGTTGGAGCAATAAGTCCAATGAAAGCAAGTGCAAAGGAAATCGACGCTTATAGAAAGGTAATGGAGAATTATCTTAATGCTTTTAAAAACTACGATATTAATACGATTGTAAACGTATCAGAAGATGAAAGAGTGAATAGTGATGAAAAGTATAAAGAGATGTTAGAAGAGTTTAAATATGATCCTAACCAACAACTAAAATCTTTTGAAATACTTAATTCACAAAAGATTGATAATAAAGAAATATTTAATGTAAAAACTGAATTTATGAATGGTGCAATTTATGATATGAAATTTACTGTATCATCTAAAGATGGGGAATTAATAGTATCTGACATGGAAAGAACAAAAATTGAGAATGAGGGAAAATATATTTTAACACCATCATTTAGAACTCAAGTTTGTACATGGGATGATGAATTATCACAATCAATTGGGGGAGTTGATCCAAAAACATATTCTACTAGATTTACATATTATGCAGACAATATATTATTAAACTTTAGACAATATGCAACTTCAGGTTCAAGAGATTTAAAAGTAGAATATAGTGTTGTAGATCATTGGTTATGGGGAGATGATGTTAAAGCTTCTCAAATGGTGTATGGTCAAAACCCTGATTCTGCTAGACAAATAAGATTATATATAGAAAAAGGACAATCTTTCTATAAATATAGAATAAGAATACAAAACTTTACACCTGCATCAATTAGAGTATTTGGTGAAGGATATTGTGCATAGAAAAAAATATGAAGTGACTAAGTCACTTCATATTTTTTTTACTATTAATTTTATTATATAAAAACCTAACATACATGAAAGTATTCTTAATACAGTTATATCAAAATTAAAGTATGGGAAATAAAATAAAAGGCTAAAAACTATATTAAAAACTATAAAAATTATTAAATTAGGTTTTAAGTTGTTATATTTATTTATGATTATAGGAATAAATATTCCAAAGGGAATAAATAAAAGTAATATTAGTAATTGGTCTAAAAAATATACATCATCGATAAAAGAAAAATTACCAGTAAAAATTGAACTTAAAAAATTAAATGTAAATTTAAAGGGGATAAAGCTCCCATGTAAAAGTGGACTAGATATTACGGAAATATTTTTCACACATTTTATTACGAACAATGTATATAAGATTATTAATACTGAAGATATTATCCTATTAGGTAAAAGAGATTTCTTTATAGAACCTTCTTTAATAGATTTAACAAGCTCATCTAATTCCATTGAATCAATAGCTTTCTTTTCTGCTTCTTCTTCTGAAAAACCCTCGTTTAAAAAGTCATTTTTTATTTCTTCAGCATTATCAAGTAATTGTAATTTTAGTTCATTTAATTCTTTTTGTGATATATCTAAGTTTTTTAGTCTACGATCTAAAGTTTTAATTAAACTCATAATATCCTCCTTTAGCAATTCTTAATTAAATTAGTGATTAATGAAAAATCCATTAGCTTTAGGTTAAGTTCAGTTAATCCTTTTTCAGTAATTTTATAATACTTTCTTTTCTTTTTTGATGTTTCAAGTTCAACAAAATAATTTTCAATTAGCTGTCGTTCTTCTAATCTTTTTAAGGCTGGGTATAAAGTTCCTTCACCTATTGTTAATTCATTTTCTGTCAGATTTTTTATGGTTTTTGAAATTTCATATCCATACATAGGCTTATTTTTTAATAAAGATAGCAAAATTATTTCTAATGAACCTTTTAATATCTCTCTATCCAATAAATCAACTCCCTTCAAGTTAATTTAATATTTTATAGTTTAATTTTACACAAATATACATCGCTTTACAAGGTATAATTATATAAAAAAACTAAAATTTCAAAATATTACATGGAAAAATTTATATGACTTTACTATTAGAAAGTTTAGTGACTTACATTGGTTCAACTAATTGCTAAATAGAACAAAAAATAATAAGCCTAAGAGCATTTAATACTAACTGCTCTTAGGCTTTTATTTTAAAATTCTATTTAACAATGGATTTTCACTCAATGTTTTAAAAGATTATGCTTATTACTTGAAATGAATAAGGAGAGAAGAGCTAAGGCTCTTCTTTTTATTTTATTTGTTTTTTTGAAGCTTCAGCCTATCATATCTACGCTAAAATTGTAAAGCCATTTCACAAGTTTTTTTATCGGCCATTCATTATATTCATAGCAGCTAAAAAAAATTGCTCCATTTTCCTTTACAATTCGCTCCGATATGAAGTCTTAGGCTCAACAAAAAAACAACACGAGAGTAATTAACGAAAGTGTTGAACTAAAGGAGGATTTTGAGATGAAAGATTATATTATCTATAAACAATTTGGTAAAGAAGATATAAAGGAGGGAGATTTATTAAGAGTTGATTTAATAGATGGATTTAAAATTAAAGATATCAAAGAATTAAAAGATTTTAACTTAGTTTATGAAACTAAAGGACATGAAGACTTTTGTACAAAGAAAGGAAAAAAGGTAAAACGAAGCGTTAGATATATTAGAGTTTTTAAGAAAAAAAATTAAAATAAAAGGCATTACCCAAAAAGGCAACACCTAACACACAATTAGATTATAGCCTTTTTGGGAATGAATTTCAAGAAGGAGTTAATAAAGATGAAAAAAATTGATGTTGTGAAAGTTTATGTTAAGAAAGAACAAAGCTTACAAATAGAGAAGGATATTATAAAAAAACCAGAGCAAGTTTTTGAAGTAGTTAAGAACTTTTTAGGTGAAGTTGATAGAGAGTATTTAATAGTTATAGTGCTTGATGTAAAAAATAAAATAAACTCAATTTCAGTTGCTTCAGTTGGTACACTTAATTCTTCAATAGTACATCCAAGAGAAGTGTTTAAAACTGCAATATTAGCAAATGGAGCAAGTATTATTTTGGCTCATAATCATCCTTCAGGTGATACATCACCAAGCAAAGATGATATAAACATAACTACAAGAATAAAAGAATGTGGAGTGTTAATGGGAATTGAACTTTTAGATCATGTCATTTTAGGTGATGAAAAATTTATTAGTTTAAAAAATGAAGGAATAATTTAATTTTAATAATAGTGCATTGCTTGTAAGCAATGTGCTATTTAAAAAGGAGTGAAAAATAAATGAATATGATAGATATATTTGAATCAGGACAAAAATTCAAGAAAATATTAGAAGAAAAAAATATAGATAGAGCTATTATTATAACTAAGTTAGAAGGAGAAAAAAATCTATTAGATACATATATAGAAATATGTATAGAGAATAATATTAATCTTAACAGAGAAATAATAGAAGTTCTTATTTATGCAAAAGAGTATAAAACGATTGTAAATATTAAAAAAATTTTTGTCCTAGGATTAAAAGGTAATGAAATGATTATAAATAAAAATGATGATTTATATAGGTGTATTGAAGAAAAAGTTTATTTAGGAAATTAATATAGTTAAGGGTGGTTTTTATAGTGAATAATATAAAATATAATATAGAGTTTGAAGATACTATTGATAATTTGATTTTATTCAAAAAAATAAAATTAGAAGATATAAATAAAGCTTTAAAGCAATTTGGTAGTAATGATTGGGGAGTTTTAGATAAAGAAGAAAAAGAAGAACAAAATTTATTGATTATAGAAGGAAAATATAAAGGTGAAAATCCAAAATTAAAATATTGTTTTAATGGTATATATGAAATGAATAAATACTTAATAAACATTCGTAGTAAATATGAAACTTTAACGAAAACTTTATTAATAAAGGTTAATTTAATTGTTAGGTTAAGTAATTAAATGAAAAAGGAGAGAAGAGCTAAGGCTCTTCTTTTTAAATTTACTTGTTTTTTTGAAGCTCCAGCCTATCATATCTACGCTAAAATTGTAAAGCCATTCCACAAATTTTTTATCGGCTATTCATTATATTCATAGCAGCTAAAAAATTTG
The DNA here is from genome assembly GCF_016027375.1 of Clostridium perfringens. Classification (NCBI taxonomy): domain Bacteria; kingdom Bacillati; phylum Bacillota; class Clostridia; order Eubacteriales; family Clostridiaceae; genus Clostridium; species Clostridium perfringens. Next base: position 33,307 of record NZ_CP065680.1, on the reverse strand, counting down.
CTCCATTTTCCTTTACAATTCGCTCCGATATGAAGTCTTAGGCTCAACAAAAAAACAACACGAGAGTGATTAACGAAAGTGTTGAGTTAAAGGAGGAATTTAAAGTGGAAATAAAGTACATTGAAAAGATTAATTTAACTATATACAAAGTTAAGGATAGTATATATGGTATGAGTAGTTATTTAGATGTAGATTTTGATGAAAATTTAGTAGCGATTAAAGGAACAACATGTAAATATGGTTATTTCAGAAAATTAGATAAAAATGAATTAAAAAATATAACTGAACTTGTTAATGAGAATAATTAAAAAAGGCATTACCTAAGAAGGCAACCTAACACACATTTGCCTTCTTAGAATTAAATATTAAGGAGGAATACATATGATATTATTAAGAGATTATTTAAGTAAAAAAATTAGTGAGCTTGATGAAATGAAAAGTGGAGAAAAATTTTCTTTAAACTCAATTTTATATGCTATCAGTATTATAGAAAGTGATGATAATTTAATATTAATTGATGAAAGTTTAAAAGGGACTTTGGAGATTTTTAAGTATTCAGATGATGAAATTTCAAGTATATCTTTAAATGATTTAATAGTTGAATGTAAAGATTTATTAGAAAATTGGTTGAGAGAAAATAAGAGTATCAATGAAAATTTTAATATAATACCATATGAGATATTAAATTCTTCTATGGATAAGTTGTTAGAATTAGTTGAAGATAGTATTTTTTTTGATGAAGCTTTCAAAAATATGATTGAAAAAGAATAGATTTATTAAAAAAACAAATATAGTTATGATTATTCATAACTATATTTGTTATGTAAGAGAATAGAATTTTTAAATAAATTTCAAAGGTGTCCCCGGGGGACACTTTTAGTTAATATTAATCAAGTGATATAATATAGTTAAGATTATTCATAACTATATGAGGTGTAAGATGAAAATAACATTTGAAGATGTATTAAGTGAGGTAAATATATCAAAGCAAGATATATTAGATTTAAAAATTGAATTACGTAATGCTAAAAAGGGAGAAGAGCTTCCAATTATTCTTAAATTAATAGGGTTAGCAGATGAAGTTGGTCAATATTATTATAAAAAAATATTTTATGAGGATTTTTTTATAAGTATTGAAGATATTGCTAAACATTTAGATGTATCTATTAGATTTGTAATGAGTGATATTATTGATAAATTAGATAGAATAGAATTTCCATCAGAAGAATTTATTGATATAAAAAGTTCAATGAAAAATGTCATATTTTTAAATATAGGAGATAGTAGTAAGAAGGGAAAAAACATATATACATCAACTAAGTATTCAAATGAAATATTAAAAGAAAAAGTTAAAGTGTTGTATAGAAAAAAGGTTTTATATAGTAAAGAAAGTTATATAAAATTTTTAAAAGAACATATGAAGCTTTTAGAAAATAATATTTTAATTAATTTGTCATTAGAAAAAGAATGGATTGAAAATATAAAGGTAAGACTTATAAAAGATAAGAAAGTTACTAATAGAACATTTATTAATTTGCTTTTCAATAATTTTATGAAAAAAAATAAAAGAGAAATAGAGAAATATAAGGCTAATGATATTTTCGATTTCAATGCTTTAATAGAGAATAGATTTGGAGATAGCCAAGAAAAAAGAGAACTTACAGACTTTAAATCAATGAACTCTTTAAAAGTATTTTTTGATAAAGTTTATGAAACAGAAGTAACTAGAGCTATTGAAAAGTCAGATTATAGTTTTGAATTTAATTTAGATTTGGGAAGAAAAAAGAATATAAAAAGATATATATTAAATTCAGAATTTTTACTTGAAAAGGTTAAAGAAAGTTTTAATTTTAATATTGAAGAAAAGTCCGAGAATGAAGATGATTATGAAATGAATATACCAGCTAGTTTTTTATTGAAGAAATATGATAATAATATAAAGCTTTTAATTGGGGATTTTAAAAAATACTCAGAAAGTATAAAAAGATTAGCAATAAAAGATATATAATATTATGAATATTCATAACAAAATAACTTGATACGTATAATGATACGTGTTATAATATATATGTAAGGAGGGTGAGGTAATGAAATCTTATTCTTCAAGAGAAATAGTGAAAATCATTACTAAGGATGGTTGGTATGAAGTTAATTGTGTTGGTGACCATCACCAATATAAACATCCTACTAAGAAGGGGAGATTAACAATTCCACATCCTAAGAAGGATTTACCAATAGGTACTGTAAGAAGTATCTTTAAACAAGCTGGAATTAAGATTTTATAATCTTAATTCTGCCTCCTTACCAAATTTAAAATTAAAAGGAAGTGTTTCTATGAAGAAAAAAGATACTTATATCTTTCCAGCTATAGTTACAACAGAAAGTGATGGTATAACAATAACTTTTCCCGATTTAGAAGGGTGTATAACTTGTGCTTATAGTGATGATGAAATTATGAAAGTATCAAAGGAAGCTTTGGGGCTACACTTATACGGTTTAGAAACAGATGAAGAAATTGAAGGAAAAGAATTAATTCCAGTTCCATCAAAGTTGAATGATCTAAAACTTGAAAAAAATCAAGCAACTACATTAGTTGAAGTTTATATGCCAGTTATTAGACAGGTGTTAGATAATAAAGCTGTTAAAAAGACTGTAACTATACCTAATTGGTTAGATGTTCAAGCTAAAAAATATGAAATAAATTTTTCACAGTTATTGCAAGAATCAATTAGAAATTTACTTCAGTTATAATATGAAAATAAATAGTGTACTTTCTTTTTATATTTATAGAAAGTGTGTAACGAATGGGAAATGATAAAATAATAGATATTAAGGAAATCATATAAAATTGATACATCCTTTTGTATTACTAGCTTAAAACAAACTTTTGTGCAATTTTGTAGTGAAAATGAATGTTGGCCTATAGTAAAAATAAAATGAAATAATTAGATTAACTATATATAATTTTTAAGAATTTATGATTAAAAGAATAATATTTAATTTACACAAAATTAAAATTGAACAAATAGTAAAAAAATATAAAATATGGTAAAATAAATCGAATATTATAAATAGAAGGGGGATTTTTATGAAAAAAAAATTAGTGTTAGCTGCTGTTGCTTTAATAAGTGTATTAAATATATCACAAGTTAATGTAAAAGCGAATAGTGTTATAGATACAACGGATACAACAGAGCATGTTGTTGGTGAGTTATCTATAGAAGATGAATTAGCTAATGAAGAAAAGTATAATTTAGCTAAAGAATATGTTGAAAATAAAAGGCAGTTATACGGATATAACTCATCGAAAGTTTTATATTTTCCATATGAAAGGCAAACTGCTGGAAATTGGTGTGGACCTGCAGCTGCTTATAATGCAATTATAGGGGCTAATCCATCATACAAAGGGAAAATAAGCCAAAATAGTTTGGCGATGACACTAAAAACTGGAGTACCTGGAGATAAGGGTACAGATTTTCCAGGAGAGTGGAAAAGAACAATGAATAACTATTTAGGTGCTAATAATTATGAAATTAGTAAAGGAAGTAGTTATTCTTATTCAGACTGGAGAAATAGAGTGAAAAATTCTGTTATATGGACTGTAGATAAAGGCTATGCTGTAATAGCTGATACAAAACAAAGCCCATATGGGACAAAATTACATCCTAATTATAATTATATAGATGATAGAGGTCCTGGAGGAAAGCCAACATATCATTATATAGCAATTACTGGCTATGATGATACTCCTGGAAATGATAGAATGCTATATAGTGACTCGCATCAAGATTTCAACGGAAGATATTGGACTTATACAACTAATGTTGCAAAAGTTACACATGGACATGGAATAGTATGGTAAATTATTTAATGTAATTTTAAGGTATAAAAGAAGAAATTTTTAAATATTCTTTTTTTATACCTTAATTATATAAATTTTAACAGATGATATAATTTAATACCAAGGAGATTTAAATTATGAAATTAAATCTAAAAAAAAGTCTTTTGCTAGTAATTATAATTTTGGGTGTGTTAGTAACTCAAATAAAATTTAAATATAAAGAATATAATTTGCCTAATAATATTAGAGTATTACATGCAGATGATAATAATTTATATGTACAAAAAAAAGAAGATAATAATATATATATATATGATTTAGATAAAGGCAATCTAAATAAATATAAAAAACCTATTTATGGTGAAAAAATAATAAATATGGTTTTTTCTGATGATTGGATTGTTTGGATTGAAGAAAGTAATTTGGAATATAAAATATTATATGAGAATATTGATACTGGAAATATTAGTGAAATAAATAATATGACTCCAAGTTATATTCCTACAATAAGCATTGATAATGATTATTTAGTATATTCAAGGTTAAATGAAAGTAATTTTGAATTAGTGTTATTAAATTTGATGGATAAAGATTTAGTTATATTAGAAACTTTAAATAGTGAAAGCAATGAAAAAATTTCTATTCCTTCTATTAGTGAAAATTTAATTGTATGGTCTAAAAGCAATGGTAATTATTCAAACTTATCTAGTAATATATATATGTATGATATAAGCAAAGATAGTAAAATTTTATTGTCAGAAAATAATTCAATAATAAAGCCACAAATTAAAAATAATATTATTATAGCAACTAACATAAAAGATAATAGTGATTTTACAGAAAGTTATTTAACAAAATATGATTTGAAAAATTCAAAATGGAATGAATTCATAAGTAATAAAAGTAAAGTTTATAATGATGTGAAGAATTTATCAGTAGATGATCCATTAATAGGGGAAAATTATATTTCTTGGTGGGATAATTATTCTAATAAACTTATTTTATATGATATAAAAAAAGAAAAAACAATAACTTTAAAAAAAGAGAAGCCTAACGAAATTAAGCAAATATACTTTTTAAAAGATAATATTATTGTATATAGGATTGAAAATGATAATGGTAGTGAGCATAAATGTATTAAAATTAAATAAATTTTAAAATAGGAGTATTGTAGTATTATGGTGAAATTTTTTAAAAATAGGTTTGTTTTTATAATATTAGTAATAATTATTTTATTATTTAGTTTTTATAAAATTTTTTATAGAAATTATCCAATATTAAAACCTACAATTACTATAAAATATAATAATGAAAAAATTTTAAGTACACCTGGAGAGCATTCTTGGTTTAATCTTAAAGAAGGTGGAAATAGTTATTTAGTAAGCAAATCATCGTATGAATCAAAAGAGCCTATATATGTAAAAAAATGTGATAAAATATATATAAAATTTTCATCTATTCCTAAAGAGGTGACAGTAAAAGAGATATCAAATTCACCATATATAACTTATGAACATTTTGAAAGTAACTCTAAAAAAGAATATTTTTTCTTTAGTCCAGATCAAATAGGAAAATATATTTTTGAAGTAAGAGGAAGTTGGGATGATACACATACAATTTCAGAAATATTTAGTGTATATGTAAATTAGATATCTCTGAAAAAATTTAATTATCACAATAAGATGGTTTAACTTATTGATCAGATAGGAAGATTTAGGTCAATGGTTTTAATGATTTTCAACATACAATTCTTATATTATGGCTATTGGCTTACTAATGGAAAGGTTTTATATGTGTTTTGTTAAATAAATCAAATAATATTCAAGGTCAATCTTCATGGACAAATAGATGCATTGGTCGATTATGATGTAAATGAAAGATTTATTCTTTCTAATAAATATAGAGGTAAAACCTTAGATAGAGATGGATTAAATGAGCTTTTAATTATAATCAGATCTGAAGCCACTTTAGTAGTAAAAGAAATAGATAGATTAGGTGAAAATCGAAAAGAAACTAAAGAGCTTAAACTATTTTTGTAAAAGAGGTATTGTCATGAAAATGAGAGATTTCTAGAAATAATGGCTAATGCTCCTTTAGATGTTATTTTAGAAGAAGTTCCAAGAATGACATACAAAGAGAGTATAAAGTATTTTTTGGGAGTTACAAATGGAGATTTTTATAATTCAAAAGCAGATAATATTTTTGAATTAACTTATGAAGAAGTGATAAGGTTATCTAAAGACAATAATTTTTATGAAGATACCAAAAACAAACTTAAAAGATTAATTAAAGGAAATATAAAGTATAATGAAATAGTATAATTTAAATGGGGAGCAATATAATTATGTTGTTCCTTTTTATTTTTTATAATTTACGATCATTTACGATATACTCGTAAATGAGCGTAAATTATAAAAAGAATAAACTTAATATTCATGCAATTCTTAGCCTACTATCGTTGGCCAAGAATCCTATTTTCAAAATTAAAAACCAATTATTTATAAGCTTTATATAAATTTAAAAGTCCAGGATAATTTTATTAAACACCAGGTTAACACTCCTGGACTTTTTCTCTTTTATTCAATTACTATTATCTTATACATATTCATACCTGATACTCTTTTTACTGAAGCTTTTATATTAAATTTCTCTTTAGTTATTTTATTTATTCCATTTTTTATTTGACTATCACTTACTATACTATCATCCATCCATTCAAATGTAGCTATCTCTATACCATTTAAATTTTCATCATATATTTTCCCTTCATCTTTTCCAAATTGAATGTATCTGTTTTTTACATTTTCTAATATTTTATTTGAACTTTCATCTTTTATTTTATCTTCAGCTTTTTTATCTTTTGTTGAATCATTTAATTCACTTCCTTTGCTTTCTGTTGAATTTACAGATTTCAATTCACTTTCCAACTTAGAAACACTTGAATTAAGATAGTCTATTTTTTGATTTTTAAGAGAAATGCTTGTTTGTAAAAACACAATTATTAATACTAAAATAATTATCACTATACTTGTTTTTTTATTTCTTTTAATTTTTTCAATTAATTCACTAAACATATTACTTTCCTTTCAAAAAAGAAGAACTATTAAAAATAGTTCTTCTATAATATCCTTATAGTTCCATAGGTTTATTTTTTATTCTAACTTCTTTTACAGGCTTTTCAATTTCAATAGTTTTTTCTTTTTTTAAAGGCACAATTTCTATATCATTGCCCTCACAAAATTCTAAAAGATCTGTATATGTCCAACTTTTAACTTCCTTTTCCATTTTAGTTATTTCTTCTTCAGAAACTTCAAAACCACTTAATTCAGGTACTAATATATCAATAGCATAATCTCTAAATTCTTCTATAGATTTTATAACTTTTAATTCATCAGGATTAGAATTATAGTAAACCTCAACCCCATTAGATAGCGAAGCTGAAAATAAATCATCTAAATCTTTCTTTAAGTTTACTTTTTCTTCACTTAAATCAAATCCAATCCTTTCATTGATACCAGCTCTATATAAAATATCTATTTGTTTATTTAATTTTTCCTCTAAACTCTTTGTAAAATCTTTATATAATAAAACTTCTAATGAATTAAATCCATCAATAGGTGAATTATATTCCTTTACATATTCATTTATTCTCTCTATACAACTGTAATAAGTTTTTGCATTGTTATATACTATTGGCATTGATTTAAAGTTCAATATGTTTAAAAATGTACTTTTATCATCATTAGCAAGTTCATTCATAGTCTTTGCACATGATTTTTCTAATTCCATTACTTCTGCTAAACTTTGTCTTTCTAAATTAATATCAACATTTAACATAGCTCTATTAGGTTCTATTCCTATTTCTTTATAGTCAGAATTTGATATATGAAAACTAGGCTTAAAACTATTATCAATGTTATTTTCAGGTTCAATTCCAAACATATCTGCTAACCTATATATAGAATCCTTAGCACTTATACCTTCTGCTTTAGATACAAACTTAATTCCATCTCCACCTTCAGGTTGTCCTCCAAAATCATAAAAGTAATTTTTATCTATATTTATACAACAAGAAGCTGTTTTTTCTCCTCTTAAATTGCACCATAGTTTATTACCTCTTTTAACTGTATCTATTCCAAGTTTATCAGCAATATCTCCTATTGGAATCTCTTTTAATTTATTTATATCATAAAAAGGCTCTACTTCCTTTTTAAACGCTTTTTCTTTGTTATCCAATGTATTATCTATACTATTACGTAAATCTTCATATCGAGCCGATTTTAGCTCTTTATTAATCAATTCTTTCAGATCATTTACATATCCATCTCCTATATCAAAATGTAAAGGTATTACTTTCTCTGGTGCATAGTGTAGTTTTAATTTAGTTTTAGCATATGGATAATACTCATCCCTTTGCTCTGCTTCTCTTTTTAATTCTCTAACTTTTAACTCTGCTTCCTTAAATCTTTCATTTGCTTCTTTAAGGTCAATTACTTCACCTTTTTTAAAAAAATTCTCTTCGCAAAAATCAACTGTTATATATGGCTCTTTAAATACTCCTTTCTCATTCAACTCTCTGTTTTCATCACTTATAAATTTATCTGAAGATAAATTTATATCTTTTTCATATTCCATACTTAAAACCTCACTCTCATTTTTTTTATAAAAAAAAGAGTTATTAGTCTTTTCAACTTCTAACTCTTTTTTAAGTCTATATAAATTTTTATTATCATCAACATATATTAAATTTTCTAAATTATAAGTTTTTCCTACGTAAATATCTCTATATGAATCATCTTCTTTTACTACCATAACATGATTTTTACCAGTAAAATTTTTAGAATCTATTTCTTTATTTTCATCAATTTTAAACCAAGTATAAGAATTGTTTTTCTCTATTAGTTCCTCCAATTCTTTTTTACTTAATTCATTTATTTTCACTTTATCTTTACCTAAAAACTCTTTTACTGCTTCATCTTCAATTAATATTTCTTTCTCTTTTATATTTAAAAGAGAACTTTCAATAGTTTCTATAAACTCTTTTGTAGTTTCTTTTACTTCTTTCAAAAGTTTTTCTTTATCTTTAAAATCTCTATCCTTAGTCCAAGATTTTAAATATCTAAGAGAATATTCTTCAGTATCTATATTAAAATAACTACTTACTGAAAAAGCGACCATTTCTGCTTGAAACTCTTTTTCAGCCTGAGTATAATTTGAGAAAGTTTCACTTGTATGCAATTTAGCATGAGCTAACTCATGGATTAATGTTTTTATATTTTGTAGCTCTGAATTTCTAGGATTTAATGCTACTTCATTAGTAAATGTATAACTTATTCCTTTTACTTGACCTAATTCACTTTTAGGCTCAATAATCTTAATTCCAATTTTATCTGCTAAATTTTCTAAAGAATTAAAAAAGCCTTTATAATTCTCAACTGTTCCTTCTAACCATCTATTCGGAAACAATTTAGGTATTTCTTCTAAAGGTACATTAGTTTGACTTACATCAAAAACATATCCTTGTTTAAATAAAGTTTTTCCGGGAATAAACTCTAATTTCTTTTCCTTTATTAAGACTTTCTCTCTTTCAGTTGCTTTACTTACAAGTTTAATTGTTCCATCTTCTGCTTCAAATCTGTCACCTAATTTTGTTGGTACTAAAATTTTTATTCCCTTTTCTCCTTTATTAACCACATACCCTTTCTCTTTCCAAAATGCAAAACTCCCTACTGCTCTAGCTCCTCTAAACTGTTCTTCTATAAGTATTGAATTCTTAAAAGAATAATTGTAAAACTTAGACATAAAAGAAAGATATTCTTTTATATCTTCAGGTGAATTAAAAACCTTATCTATTTTTTTATTTGCTTGTTCTACGAGAAAATCTACTTCTTTTTTCCTTTCCTCATTACTTTTCTTTTTAAAAGCCATACTTATTTCCTCCTTAAACATTCATACTTTTATAAAATTAAAGAGTGCAGCCATGTAAAAAAACATGGAAGCACTCTTTAATTTAAATTTACCAAGTCTAAATTATTTAACCTCAATATTAGCGTTAATTATATATTCTAATAATACCTTTTTAGCTTTTTCTTCTGAATCAACCACATCTATTAAATTATCTTCTAAACCTTCTTGTTCTATTTCTGAAACCCCTCCAAATCCATTTCTATTTTTATAAACATAATATTTTTTCATATATATTCACTCCTATAATAATTTTTCACCTTTAGTTCTTTTTAAAAAAATAAAAGAGTATTTTAAAAATACTCTTTTAAACTTCATAATTATAATCTTCTATAATACTTTTATTATTTATATCAACTGCAAGGATCATTGTGTTATCTTCTTCTTTTTGATTTAATTCATCACTTAATAGCTTAATATAATTTTTATTTGCTTTAACAACAATATCTCTTTTTTCTTCAAGAAGATAAACTGAAACTTCATTTTCTCCTACAATCTCATTAACCATTGCTAAATTTTCAAACATAAAATATTCCTCCTTAATTACATATCATATTCAATAGAATTTTGTAATTTTTCATATTCTCTTTGGTTTTTCATGCTATTAATATCATCATTTAAACTTTTTTTCATCATAGAAATACTTTGTTTAGTTATTATAATATTTCTATTTATTTCCCATTTTTCCTGTAAATTTTCAAACTTTTTTTGACTTTTTAAGTCTTCTTCTTTTACATATTCTTTAATTTCTTTAAGAATAGTGTTTCCCATTCTTGTATATAGGTCTTGAATTTTATTGTCTTTATACGTTGTAGTTTCTACTTTTCTTTTGCCATAAACCTCCTTATAAAACTTGTCTTCCTTTTCTAATCTATCAACTAATTCTTTAAATTCATCTTTTTTATATGTTTCTATATAGTATTTAGTTAAGTTATCAATTAATGGTCTTACTTCTTGCATAGAATTATAATTATAATGCCATTGGCGTTTATCTGAAGGAAGTTTTTTAACTATTTCTTTAACCATTTTTCGCATTTCAATATCTTCTTTAAAACTCATTTCCTTCTTTCCTTGAATCAAATTATCTCTTATAAGTAAATTTATTTTATCTAAATCTTTCTGCTTATCTAACAAAGAATTAACAAAAGAACTTTTCATATTATATAAAGTTCTAGGTTTAAATTTTCCTCTTTCTCTACTAGGATTTATTTCAACACTAGCAATATGAACATGAATATTATCTGTATTGTAGTGTAGACTTGCTGACCATGTTAGATCTTTAAATCCTTCTCTTTTACTTAATTCTTCCATAGCTCTTCTAGTTGCTTCTTGTATTTTTTCTTCATCCAATGCTCCATTTTCAGAATCATATAATCCATTTGCTTCTAAGAATTCATTATCAAAACTAAAAACTTCTTGCCACATATTACTACCATTCAATTGAGCTTTATCAAAATCTTTTTTTAGCTTTTTAACTTCCTTTTCAGTTAAAGAATGTTTGTCTTTAGTAAATAAAGAACCTATTTTTTCAGGATTACCCATATAGTTGTTATACGCTGAATATTTATCAAAATTCTTTTTTCTAGTTGCTTCACTTCTATCTATATAGTCAATAAAGTTCTTAAATTTACTGCTTCCATTTCTAATAAATTTAACTTTATTTATTACACCAACCATAACTAATATTCCTTATCAAGTTTCTTAACTCTTTGACTTTCAATTCTCTTATCAACTTCTTTTTTAGCAGTTATGTAAGCTTCATGTTCTTTTTCTTTTGATGGAAATATATCAGGTAAATCTTCTGCAATAAACAATCCATTCATTAACTCTAATAGCACTTGAATATTACGATCTGAATTATTACTTACTCTTTTTAAAACTAAAATACTTGCTTTTATTTTTTCAGCAACTCTATCTCCTAATATTTCAATCATATTCTCCATAGGAATATTTAAATTTTTTTCATGCTCTCTAATTATTAATTCAAGAGCTTCACTATTTGACCTACAAGAATGTTTTGTTTTTATATCTTCTATATGCTCTATAGAAGCATTTGATAATCTATAATGTTTTTCTTGTCTTTTCATATTCTATTATTCCTCCTTAAAAATTTCAGTTAAATCAATATAATTTTCATCACAAAACTTTTTCATTACCTTTGTATTTAAATCTAAAACTCTTAATACTTTTTCCATAGTTATTCTATAATTTGCTTCAAACTTTCTCATTTCATCTGAATGTGATAGAGTTTCTAAATGTTCTTTTAAAAACTCATTTCTACTCACTCCTTTTGCTTTCGCAAAAGAATCTATTCTTGTTATCGCTTCTTTACTCAAATCTCGCACTAATAAATCTGACATTTATATCACTACTCCCTTTAAAAAATGAAAGTATTGGAACTTTTTTAAAGCTCCAATACTAAATAAAAGATTAACTTTTTCAAAAAAGTTCTCAAAAACATTTATTGTAATTGTGTACTTTATGGTGAATTGGTAACTACTTGATATACTTACTTTAAGAGCATAAGGAGAAATTGCTATCACACAAGGTGCTAGACTAGGCAAAGCCTAGTATTTCAATGATATCAAAACAATTTCCAATTATCCCACTTTAAGCCACAAATACGCCCTGTTAAATCCCTTTTTTATCCCACTTTAAGCCACATAAAATCCATAAAAGATACCATTTTATTTAACCATTTTCTCTAAATCTTCTTTCTTTTTATTAAGTTTATCTATTTTATCATTAAGCTCTTTATTATCTTTTTTAATTTTTTCTACGTCTTTATTTAATGAATCAACTTGTCCTTTTAAACTTGTTATTGTTGAATCAGTAGTTGCAATTTCTGTTTCTGTTTGATATTCTTTATCCTTTTCTAGTGAAGTTATTTTTGAATTTGCATTATCTATTTCTTTGTTTTTATTTTCAATTTTTATATCATTATCTTTTATTTCTTTTTTAACTTTTTCTATTTCTTCATTAACTAATTCTATTGTTAATCCTTCTTTATTTTGTTCTTTTAAGTTATTATCAATAGAAATATCTCTTGAATCAGAATAAAATTTCACCTTTTTAATTTCATTTGTTTTATTGTTTTTATTTATAAAAGTTAATGAAACTGCACTCCATTTTTTCTCTGGTAATGTTGCATATATAATATAATCTTGATCTGAAACTTTAACTAATTTAGTAGGTATTATTTCATTTGGATTATTCTTTTCTCTAAGCTCTACAGACAAATTTGAATCTGTATTAATATCTAAATTGTCTATTTTTAAGTTAAATTGTATTAAATGATTTTCAGGGTTATACTCTCTATTTGTTACATCTACATTTATACTATCTACTAAAAAAGGTTTATTTAAATCACTACTAATCAGATTAGCTTCTCTATTAAATAAAGCATTAGAAGACAAGAAAAATATCAATATTATTACAATAACTCCACTTATTAAGTAATATGTTATTGCACCATTCTTTTGAAATTTATATTTTAAATCATCTACTTTTAACTGCAAACTTTCTCTATCCATACCTATTGCTCCCTTCATATTTATAGGAAAAAAGAGCTTTATAAAATTTATAAAGCTCTTAAAAATCACTTTACCTATTAAAACTTCTCTAAAAATAAAACCATTTTTAAATACAAAAAAGGTAATAAAACAAAAACTAAAATAAATATTGAAATTAATATAATTGTTAAATTTAAATTCAAATTAGCCACCTCATTATTCTATTATTCTTCTTACATTTCCATTAAAATATCTGCTCCAATAAGGGCTATTTAAATCTCCTATACTTACACCTTTCGTTGAACTATCATTTAAAAACTTCCCATTTCCTAAGTAAATTCCAACGTGTCCATTTCTACCAGCAGTATCAAAGAAAATCAAATCTCCACGCTTCATTTGTTCTTTCGGAACAGACTTTCCTAAAGTTAATAAACTCCATGTTGTAACACTAGAACGATCACCTAATTGTATTCCAGCACTAGCATAACAATAGTGAACTAACGAACTACAATCGAATCTTCCTGCAATAACATCAGCTTCTGTTCTTCCACCACCCCATACATAAGGTGACTTTCCTACCCATTTCATACCAGCTTCAATTGCCTTTTCTATAGTTTCATTATTTCCTTTAATACCTCCACTATTAACTAATCCTTTGCTTCTAAATTCCATAGCATACTTGAATACATTGTTAGGATAATTATTTTGTGCAGTATCTAAATTTACACTCATACCATAACCCGGACCCCCATTATAACAAGCAAATATTCGTCTTAATATTTCACTAAAATTTGAATCATTTTCATCAGCGTTCCAGTTGATTACTTTCAAGTTTTCTGTACTATTATACTCTAAGGTTGGTACAAGTTTTTTTCTGTATAATACATAATTTGCATAATGTCTAGTTTCATAAGCACCAGTTATTATTTGCAATCTAACATCTTTTAAAAACACATTCCAAATTTCATCTACACTACTAAACGAGTAACCTAACTGTTTATAAATATCACCTAACCCTAAATCTAAGTAATATTTATAAATATCACTTCCATCAAAATCATATCTTTGTTGTTGCATTATTCCATATGCTCCACCATAAGAATCATTAGGATTAAAATTACTTTCTTGCTTTGCAATTCCAGCCAAAACCCAGTTAGGTATTCCAGTTAAATCAGAAGCTTCATTAAAATATTGAACAAATTCTGCTGGTACTCCACCAGCTCCAATATCTGCATGACTATTATTATTTTTCGAGCTATTAATTTGAAATATAGCCATTGCTAAACTTCCAATTAGAAGTGTTAGGATTAAGAAAGAGCTTGAAAAAAACATTATTGAATACTTTATTATTTTCTTTATCAACTCCTTTTCTTTCTCCAAAATTACACCTCCTTCTAAAAAAATGTATAAAAAAAAGAAACTAAATCGCTAAAAAACTTAGTTTCTTTTTTTATTAATTTTAAATTTAATTTTTCATATAATATTCAGTTATCTTCCACTTTCCATCAATTTTTAATAACTTAAAAATATATGTTGGTGATAAATCATTGTCTACTTTTTGGTCATAGTTATCTATATTATCTTTTTTAACATAGCTTGTAAATTCTAAGTAATTATTATTTGAATTATCTTCACAATCTGAATAAATTTTATTTACTATACTTTTTTTATATGGATATTTACCAGCATCAGCTTTTATTCCTTGAGATTCTAAATCAAAATTTCCAAGAGCTTCAGGTGTTAAATATTTCCCAACCATGTCCCTATATTTTAACGGATTACTTTTATCAAAATTCATAATACCTTGCATAAAATTTTCAACAACTCTTTTTGCATTTAACAAGTCTTCATCTGAAAACTTTCCATCTCTAGGTATATAATTTGCTTGATAAAAGTTTTTATCTCCAACTTGTTCTTTAGTTTTTACTGAGGTTACAAATCCTTCAGGTAAACTATAATAGCTATCTGATGTTTCATTGTTGTTATTTTCTACGGTGTTTTCTTTATCACTTTTAGCTTCATTTTTAGGTGAGATTTGAGTTGCAACATTACTTTTAGATACATTATCAACTTGATATTTTTTATATCCTATATACGCTAATGAACTAATGAAAAGTACCCCTCCAATAATTATTGCTATTGTTTTTTTCTTCATTATTTTAAGCTCCTCCCTTAAATAAGTATTTCTCTCTATCAGAAATCTCTATATTAAATCTGATATTTTTATCCCCATTTATTACTAAAATACAATCTCCTGTAGAAAAATTAGGTATCGCATTTATTTCAGTATCTGTTAATTGACCACTAAAAATTTCTGACAATAATCCTTTTGTATTATTATCTTGTTGCATTATAAATTTATATTGTGTTAACTCAAAAAGTGTTCTTATTTTTTCAAAAACTTCTGAATTTGAAACATCCGGAACAACATCTCTTATGCTTTGTGTAGCAAATATTAAACCACCAAAATACTTTCTAGCTTCTCTTTCAAAGTTAATTAAATAATCAACTGCTAGTATGTTATTGCTATTTATAATTCTATGTGATTCATCTAATAATAGTAAATACTTCTTGGATTCTTCTACTGTTTTCTTTCCTTCATCAAATGCTTTCTTTTCTGGTAATCCTTGAGTTAAAGCATTATTCCAAAGCATACTTAATACATTAAATATCTGAGCATTAAATATTCTTTTATCAACTCCAGTTAATGTTCTAATCTCAAAACTTACTATTTGCTCTTTTGTTAAGTCTTCAATAGAAGAATGTCCATCAAATAGTTTACCATAATTTCTGATAGCATTGTCAATTGTTAACATTATACTTTCTAATCTTTTCTTTCTAAAATCACTTAGATTTTTTCTTATACTTGCTTTTTCTTCATCTTCATAGAATACACCTTTAATATAATTAAGAAACTCACTTAATGTTGGGTATTCTTCAGCCTTATAACTTGTCGCTTTTTCTCTTTCTATTCCATATATAATATAAAAATCATGTAGAAGTCTTTCAAATTCTCTTATTTCTTCTTGTGTTGCTTCAGGTGATAGAAAATTATAAATCATAGAAACTTTAGACATATGTTGCATATAACTTTGTTCTACTTGTACCTCATTTGTATTTTCATTAATCATAGTTGCAAAGATTTGTAATGGATTTATCATTCCATTACTACCATCTAATGCTACTATTTTTCCTTCTAGCTCATTAACTAAGTCTTTAAACTCTCCTGTTATATCTAGTATTCTTAATGTGTTATTTACTATTGCATTGTTATTGCTTAATTTTTTTAATAAAGTTGATTTACCTGATCCCATAACCCCTATTGCTAACGCATTATAAGATTTTCTTTGTTCATTCTTAGTAAACAAATCAAAGATAACATTTCCTCCTGTAATACTTGTTCCCATGAACATTCCAGTTGGATCATTTAGTTCTACGTAGTGAAATGGGTAACCAGCTCCTAAGCTTATACTAGGCACAGGATGTCCACTTCTTTTGTTTCTTAAATATTTTTGTTCACCAGCACTTAAAAATAAAGATTTCCACTCATATTCTTGTTCATTTAGAAAAACTGCTCCCCTATAACCTAACCCTTCAAGTTTAGTTAATACTTGTTTAATTTTTTCTTCTAACTCTATTTCAGTTTTAGCAGATAAATAATATCTAATAGTTACTAACTTTATTACTTCATCCCTTGATGTAATATCATTTACTAACCCCATTAGAATACTTGTTGCATTATTTGCTTCTATAATATCAATGTTATTCTTCAAACTATTAGCCCTATCTACATTCTCGCTTATAGCACTATTTAAACTTTGTAAAGCCTTACTTCTATCTTCAGTTTCAACATCAATAGTTACTGTTACATCTTTTATATCGATCAACTTACCTAACCAAAATTCATCAACAGATGTTGGGAAATCATAAATTCTTAAACACGCTTCATAGCCATCACCCTTAACAATACTTCTAGGATTAAACTTTATTCCACCTACTGGCTGAATTTTATTGAAAAAATAGGGATTATAATTATAATCCCTTTTAAATATACCCATATTAAATTCCTCACTTTCTACTTACTAAAATCTAATTTATAGTTAACATACTTCCCAGTATCATTTAAACTAACAAAAGCATCATAAGTACCGTTACCATCTTTCTTTTTTAAACCTGTCATTTTCACTTTCTTTCCAGCTAAAAGATTTTTAGCAATTGACTTTGTAACCTTCTTCCCTTTATCCTTAAAAAACTTATCTTCTTTCCAAATATTAAACTGACACTTTGGTTCATCTTTATAACCTTCACATGAAAATGATTTTGATGTTTCATATATATTCTTGCCACAACGAGGACATTTCCCTATAACTTCTTTTTCTTCCTTTATTGCTTCAATCTCTATATTTTTACTATCTTCTAAAATTGATTTTAATTCATTAGAAATTAAGTCAACTGCTCTATCTATATTTAATTCATTTTTATATACCTTTTTAAGTATTCGTGAAAATTCTACTGTTTTTTCTTTAGATAAATTTACATTCAATTTATCTAATGTTTCTATTAATTTTCTTCCTAATGGTTCTATAGATAGAACTGATTTATTTTCAGATATATATTTATACTTTTTAGCATTTTCAATAATTCCAGTTCTAGTTGCTTCTGTACCTATTTCTAATCCATCTAAAATAGCTTTATAGTCTTCTTCTTCATTTTCTATCTCATAATTCTTAAAAGGATTTTTAAGGTAATTACTAAGCATTTCTGTTGTCATTTTACCTGGTGCTTGTGTCACTTTTTCTATTGCTTTAAAATTAGTATTTATCTTATCTCCGACATTAAGATTAGGAAGTGTATTTTCATCTTTCTTAATAGGCTCATATTCTAAAAATCCTTTTTGAACTATGACATCTCCTTTTAATGAAAATTCTAAATCTCCAACTTCTATTCTTATTATTGTTCTATCAATCAATGTTTCTTCTATTAAAAAATTTGAAATAAATCTATTTTTAATAGTATTATAAACATCTAACATCTTACCCTTTAATTCATCTTCTTTAGGTATCTTTACAGTAGGGGTAATGGCACTATGACTTTCTATCTTACTATCATCAAATATGGTTTTCTTATCTTTAAACTCTAAATTATACCCTTCTGAACATAAAATATCTATTATTTCTTTTACCTTACCTTTTTCTGCTTCAGCTAGATATTCTGTATTAGTTCTAGGATATGTTACAAACCCTTTTTCATATAGTTTTTGAATTAACTCTAAACTTTCTTTAAAAGTCATTTTATATTTTTTACTTAAAAGACTTTGAAGTTTACTTAAAGAAAATAACTTACTAGGTTGTTTCTTAACTTTTTTAGTATCTTTACTTATAACTATAGCTTCATAAGTATTCAGTTCATCTGCAAAGCTCTTAGCTTTAATAAATTCACTTTTAGTAAAAGCAAGTTCTTTAACTACTAATTTAATTATTTCATCATTAGTTTTCTCATTACTTTCAATTTGATAATATGTTTCAGGAACAAAGTTCTCTATGCTTTTATCTCTCTCATATATAGCTTGTACTATAGGTACTAATACCCTTCCTACAGGAAATAAATGCTTAGATTTTACAGTAACATATCTTGTAAGATTAACTCCTACAAGCCAGTCTAAAAATGTCCTTGTAAATCCTTCATTTGCAAGATTATTATAAGTGTCTATATCTTTTAAGTTATTTAATCCATATAATATAGATTGTGTTGTTTGCTCTGGCAACCATAATCTAGTTACTTTTTTATTTATACTATTATTATTAAAAACATTATTTATTATAAGCCTAATAATAACCTCACCTTCTCGATCTGCATCACCACAAGCCACTATTTCATCTACTCTATTACTTTTTATTAATTCTTCTAAAATCTTATATTGTTTTTTAACTCCGACATCATCTTTTATACTAAATTTAAACTCTTTAGGAATAAAAGGAAGTATATCATTTCTCCACTTTGCTCCCTTATCCTCACCTGTGTACTCTTCTATATTATAAAGCTTAAATAGATGACCAAAAGCAAAACTTATAATATAATTCTCACTTT
Source organism: Clostridium perfringens (assembly GCF_016027375.1). Taxonomy (NCBI): domain Bacteria; kingdom Bacillati; phylum Bacillota; class Clostridia; order Eubacteriales; family Clostridiaceae; genus Clostridium; species Clostridium perfringens. Next base: position 13,903 of record NZ_CP065680.1, on the reverse strand, counting down.
CAAAATAACCATCTTTCCTCTCAAAACTCTCGCTTGAATTTAAAGCTTTTACTATATTCATTGCTAAACTTGGTTTTTCAGCTATTACTAATTTTTTCACAATTCCACCCTCCTTATTTGTTATGAATATTCTTAACTATTTTTTACATAAGCTTTGTATTCATATTATTAAGTTTAAAAAGTATCTTCATTTTTTTCTCTAAATTTATATTTTTCAAAGTGATTGATATATTCTGCATATGATTTAACTTATTAAGTAGATTTTCTTTATCAACTTCATTTTTCATAAATACCATTAAGAAAAATTCTTTATTGTTTCTATGAGTTTCTAAAAATTTAAGTTCATTTAACTTTTCTTCCAAAAATCCAATATATTTTTGATTATCGGTTTCTTCTAATTTCTTATTCAAATATTCTTGTTGCTTAACTGTATTTACTGGAAAATTCATAGCTATAATCTTAAAATCATCAATATAATTTCTTAGAAAATGTATAAAATTATATATATATAACATAGTTTCATATTCAGATAAATTTGATACATCTCTAGTCTTTACTTGATATAAATTTAAAAAACCTTGTTTTGTCACAAAAAAATTATCTTCATCAACATCTAAGAACGGTAAAACTTCCCTATTGCTTATTAATGTATTTTTACTTTCTTTCTTCTTTTCTTTAAGCTCTTTTTTTTCTTTAGTCTTTTCTTCTTTTAATTTAACCTTTTCTTCTTTACTAAGTTTAACTTTTTCTTTTTTATTTACAATTTTAATATTTTCAAACTTTTTCAAAATATCACCTCATTTGAATATAAAAAAGTGTCCCCCGGGGACACTTTTAAAATTAAGTTAAATAAAACATCTTATCTGCTATTCAGTAACTTCATAGCTGCTAAAATATTTTATTCAACTTTTTCTGCTACATAAACTTTTTTATCTCTCACCAAAGCAAGATAAACTGTTTGGAAATTCCTTTTTTTAGGGTTTATAATACTCTTATTAACTAAAAATATAGTTGATATCGCAACAAATATATAAAAAAGAACTCTTAAACTAGGATAAACCAATCCACTAAATATAGTAGCAAAAATTAATGCTACTAAGAGCATTGCAAAATCAAACAGATAAATCTTTGATGTAAACTTCATTTCTGTAGAAATTTCTTTTGGAATATTATATTGCATTTCTAATTATCTCCCTTCATTTTATTATTTTTCTTATCTTTTAAATTTTTATAATTCTTAGGTATATTAAATCTTTCCGTTGCACTTTGACCTAGTTTATAAGCTTGTTTTATTTCCCTACTCTTGCGAGTTGCAAAATTTTCTTTTGTATTTACTTGTCTAAATGATCCTTGATTAAAAGCATTATTCCCAGTATTAACATTACTGTTTTCTCTATTGTCCATACTTTCATTTACAGGATTACTCTTAGGATTTGTACTTCTAAAATCACTATTTCCGTTTATATTTCTATTCATTTCATCATTTAATTTTCCACCTGAGCTTAATTCTTCTTTACCACTCATCTCTGATTGTAAATTCTCATTTGGTGAGTTATTTACCTGACTTCTCAAATCATTATTAAGGCTTCCATTTTTCATTTCATCCTGAAGTGAAGAGTTATCATTTTTAATGTTATCTGCACCTTTCATTTCTTCTTGTAAATTCGGAATTATATTTCTATTTGCTTCTTTACTCATTTCTTCTTGTAAATTTGGACTATTACTTTTACTTGTTTCTTTATTCATTTCTTCATTTAATTTCGGATTATCATTATTTTTATTATTTAATCCATTCATTTCATCTTGAAGTGTTTCAGTAGTTTCTACGCTTAAATTTTTCATATCATCATGTAATTTAGCACTATTTTCAATATTAGAATTATTAAAGTCTTTTTCATTTGACTTTTTATCATTATTCATTTCTGATTGTAAATCCTGCTTATTGTTATTCTTATCTGAAGAATTTATATTTTTATCAATATTTGCATTAGAATTAGCATTTGCATTTTTCATTTCATTTTGTAAGCTACTTGATTTATTTTCAGTTTCATTATCATTAGTTCCTGAAGAGCTAGTTTTGTTTTTAAACAATCCATTCATAGCACCAGCTCCAACTGCTCCACCTTTTATTGCTGAATCTACTGTTCCACCAGTTGCTTTTGCAAATCCTTTAGTTCCTGAAATCATACTCTTAGTTCCAGAGCCTAAAGCTTTCATAGCTCCATATGTTCCAAGCATTGTATTTAATCCACTCTTTAATCCAGCATCTATTCCTAATATTCTTTCTATTATATTTGGACCATCTATAACTGCAAAAGAAGCTCCTATTTGAAGAATTAATTTTGCTAAACTTGTTACTGTGAATCCAATTCCTGTATCAACTGAAGAAGCGGTAAAGTTAAGCCATGCCACAAATATAATATATAATTTAAGCAATACTGCCGTTGCCATTATAACTGCAAAAGTTGAAAAAATATTTTTTAATATAGCCTTTATTTTTTTATTATCTTCTATATCTGCAAAAGCAAAAAGCATAGCAAATAATTTATTAAAAGCTAACTCAAAAATCAGTCTTGCTATTTTAAATCCCACACAAAGTAGTGTTATTCCTGTAGTTGCTAACCCAATAATAACACTAACAAAATCTATATTATATCTGTAATAGTCTTCATCCATCATAATCCAATTTTTCTCAAGATCTGTTTCCTTCATATCTCCATTAGCTAATGTATCTAATTTTTTCTTAAAAATTTCTTCATGCTTTGTTTTACTATCAACTTTAAATGCTTCGTCTATATGAATATCAAAAATATTATCTATTGTAATATTATTTTTTTCTTTAAAATTAAAATCATTTTGGTCTAATGCGTAAAGATCATATAGATTATCTTTTACTATTTGTTTAGCTGAAGAAGTATATCCAGCTTTAACATCTTTTACTACCAAATTTGTTAAATCTCCCATTTTAACCATAAGCATTGGAAGAGCTATAACAACAATTAATGAAAAGATTAAATTGGTAGGAATACTTTGTTTGTCCATTTTTCTATTCATTATTATTTTATAGCCTAATACTGCTAATGAAATAGCTAATATAGACCAGATAATAGGTTTATATCTATCTATAAAATTATTTACTTCTGAACTCGAAAAAAATGAATTAAGAGTATATATTTTATTTACTGCTCCTTCTACGCCATCAACTAAAGAAGCTAATAACCATATAATTTGCCATCCTAACCATCTAAATGCGTGACTAATTATACCTGTTATACTCAAAATACCCATTTCAGTTAATTCTATTAAAGTCACTTTTCTTCACCTCCTGTAACTTTTTTAGCTTTTAGAATATTTAAAATTTTATTATATTCTTCTAAATGTTTACTTCCTTCAAAGTTATATAACTTTTCAAATTCACTAAAAGGAGTATCTTTATTAAATTTTATATCTCTTAATTCCCTAAACCTATTATTATAAGTATTTAACTTCATAATAAATGAGTAGTCTAAGAACTCACCTAAAGTAATATCTTTTTCACTACAATAAATTTCAGTTTCATTAGCCTTTTCTTCAAAATTTTCAATGCAATCTTCTTTAATAGTATTTATATCTTCATTTACATTTAAATTTCTATCATAAGCACTTATAATATTATTCAACTGCTTATCTATTTTACTTATATATTCATCTTTACTTTCATTAAAATCTATTAATAAGCTATCTAAGTCTAAATTTCTATGTTTACTTTTTATTTTTATATTTTTAAATACATTTTCATTATTAAAATCTTCACTTAAATATTCATATCTATATTTAAATGCAGTTTCACCATGATTATAAATTGGATTTGGAACTATTTTACTTCTTTTCAAATCTTGTCTTTTTATAACCCTTAATACAACTGTTTCTCCTTCTTTAAATTTCTTTAATTCTTCAGGAAGTAAAAGTCTTCTACTATCAACACTTTCTGTTCTATTTTTAGTTATATCCAGTATCTCTCCTGATCTTGATTGATTAACTATTGTTTTATCTCCTAAAGATTTTGATATTTCTTCAGCAGTATCATTATCATTTGTCAAAATATAAATAACATTTCCACAGTTACCAACAATTGTTTTTTCATCTTCACCATATAATTTTTTTAATTGAGAATAAGCTTGAATTATCATATTAAATCTTATTCTTCTACCTAAACAAACAGTAGTTAATGTTCCCATTCCTTCTATTGGTGGCATATTTCCAAATTCATCTAATATAAAAATAACTTCTCTTTCACATTTTGCAGTATCGAATAGAGAAGCCTCCTTTGATAAAACATAATAAAGTTGCCTTATAAAAATACTAGCTAATACATGATTAGAACCATCATAATCAGGAGTTACCATAAATAGAGCTATTGGTTTATTGTCATAATCAGTATCAAGAACCCTAAACTTAATTATATATTCTCCTACTTCATTTACATCTAAATCAGAAGTATCAACTTCTATACCCTTTATAATTTCATTACCTTTACTTCCAAAAGCTCTAATCTCTTCTATAAATCTATCTTCATTGGGTTCATAACCTTTCATTATTTCTACTTTTTCTAACCCACTAAAAGCTCCTATACATTCACTTATATTAGTTTTAATAAAATTTATTTTTTTATCATCTTCTAATTTTTCTTTAACTTCTACTTTTACTACTTTTTCAATATATCTACTAAATCCAACTTCTTTTAAATTAATAGAATTTTTAGCAGTCATTTTAGCTATACTGCTCATTGTAAAACGTGAAAGCTCTGCCATAGCGACAGCAAAAATACTTCCTCTAGCACTTCCATCGGCAAATTTACTTGTAGCATATTGCATTTTAGCTACCGAATTAGCTGGTAAGCTTTGAAAATAATTGTCTAACTTATTACCATCATCATCTGTATCTCCTCCAAGTTCAGAAAGCATATTAGCTACTGTATATAGAGTTATCTTTGAATTTTCTTCTTTTTTTCTCTTTTCTAATTCTTTAATAGCTTCTTTATGTGCTTCAATTTTATTATTTATAATTTTTATTTCTTCAGTATTTTCAACTTCATTAATCTTATTTCTTAATTCATTTATCTTATTTTCAAAATCTTTTATTTTCACATCTAATATTTTGCATTTATTAAGACATTCATCTATTATCGCTAAAATCAACCCATTGACAAGTGTCATTGCTGAATTTTGCCAAAATGGGTCTTTAGCAGAAGGATTATAATACAAAGCATATGTTAATGTTTTACACAAATTTTGAGCTTCGTCTAATTCACCTTTTTCATAAGCATCTATTATAAGTTGTAACGGATTATAACTTATTGAATTTAAAGGATTTAATAAGTTTAACACTTCAACTCTGTATCCTCGTTTTTCTAGTGTATCTTTAGACATAGCTACTAATTCACCCTTTGGATCATTCAAAACCATAGAAGCTTGTTCTTCAGCCCTAGAATAAATATCTATTAATGGAACTACAAACATTTCTCCTTTACCACTTCTAGTAGTACCTATAATTAAATTATTTACTGGACTTGTATCAATATAAATTTTATCTTTATGTCTAGAAATTGGAACTCCACCTCCCCCTTTAAACCCTTCTTTTTTTTCTGGAACTTCTTTGTATTGTGCTTTTATTTCTTCTAGTGTAGTAAAACGGCTAGTCCCTTTTTGACCATCTTCTAAGCTAATAAAAGATTTTTTCAAATCAAATACAAGCTTTAAAATTGGTATACATAAAACAATATAAATTAATAAATAAAAAAGTGGATATTTAAAAATCAAAGTTATATTAAACATACTTTTTAAAACACTAAAACTAGAAATAGTATCTGAATTAAAAGATGTTAAAGTAGTAAAAGCTCCTACAATTATATTTACTATTATAGTTACAGCTAATAAAATGCTTAATGTTAATGTAACAAGTGTTTTATTACTAGAAACAAATCTACCTAAATTAAATTTTTCATTTTTGTATTTTTCATTGCTTCTAAGTTCATTAGATATTGTATTTTTTAAGTTACTAAAAAAGCTCATTAATTATCCTCCTTTTCTTAAATTTTAAAGTCTTTATAATCCTTTGTTTTTTATAGAATCTATACCAAAACCTTACACATAAGCGTTTATCATTATATAGTTCATTTAATACTCTAAGTTCTTTATCACTCTTAAATTCCATAATATTCATAATTGATTTTCTTAAAAATTCATCTAAAAATGAAAATATACTATCCATAAACTCACTCTTTCATTTTTTTTAATTAAGTAAAGACCTTATATTAAAGGTCTTTACTTTTTAAATCTTAAAATGTTATTTTACTTTGTAAGAAACTAGCTATAGCTGAAGCTCCTAGAATTATTATTAATCCTATACCAGCTCCTATATACCACGGTCTTGCCTTTCTACCTCCTTCATTCCCTCCAAATATTTGAAAGAATCCACCTATACCAAAAGCTAAGGCTGCTGCCGGAGTTCCTAAAATTTGTAGCCATTTTACTGCTTCATTAAGTAAATTTTTTATTTGGTCAATTACATCCATATTTAATTCTCCTTTTCACTAAAAAATTTAAAATAAAAAAAGCGTTTTTAATAAAAACGCTTTTTATTCTCCACTATTACCTTCTAATTCTTTTTTTAAAGCTAACCCCTCATTTAAAAGCTCTAAATTTTCAAATATAAGCTTCATATGAGCTTCTTCTAACCATGTGTCATAACTTATACCTTTACTCTCTAAAATCATGCTTACAGTTTCTTTAATTGGATTTTTAACATTATTTCTATTATTTCCTCTAGCCAATTACATCACCCCCTTTCAAAGCTTTACTTTTAGCAACAAAGCATCTATTCATTTTTGTACTTATTTGCTCTCTAATCATATTCATAAATTCAAAAGGAGTTGGTTTTGTTTGTGGTTCGATAAACTTATATTCACCTATGCTTTTATTTTTTAACCTTCCTTGCCAATATGCAACATCCAATGAATATCTAATAGACCTATATATTGAACTATATGTACTATCTAATATTTCAGCAATTTTTTCATATAATTTTGTTGCTTTGTTTCTATATTCAATATTATTAACTAATAAAATTACTCCTATCTTTATAGCTTCAAAGCTCCTTTTATATGGAGTAATAAATTCAGAAAGGAGTTCATTAACTTCTTTTTCTAAACTAAACTCTCCAATTTCTATACTATTTTCAATATAAAATTTAATAACTTTATCTTGTCCTTTATCCACATTCAAAACCTCACTTTATCAATTTAAATTCTTTTCTTTAATTATGTATCTGTTAATCAATTTAACTCACACCTTTATTTAAGCTAAAATATATCTATTTTCGATATTCTCAAAATCATTAAATAATTTTACCTTTAAGTATCAATCTCTCTTTAGCTCTGTTTATACAAGTTATTAATGTTATTTCTTTTTTAGATATATCTTGAGTTAATAGACTAGAATCACTTGGATTTACTATAACTCTTTCTGTTAATTTATACTTGTAAATATTATTGTCAGTTTTAATTTCTATAATATCACCAATTTTTACTTTATATAAATTTTTAAATATAGAACCTTTCATATTATTATGTCCAGCTAGAATAACATTTCCTACTTGTCCAAAATTAGCACTATTTCTATACTTTGCTACAACATAATCTAAGTTTTCTTCTCCATCTACAATAGGAGCTTTAAGTCCTATACTTTTTATTTCTAAAATTCCAATTACATTTGTTCTTTTACTATTTATAGTTTCTTCTTTATATTCAAATTCATTAGATATCTTATTTTCGATATTATCATTTTCTTTTTCAATAGAATTATCTATACTAGAATTATTTTCATAATTACTTATAAGATCATTTTTAATATTATTATCTTTATAATCTATATAAGAAGCAACTGATATTAAACTTATTCCTATTAGTATTAATATTACTAAGATTTTTTTCATTTTATTTTCTTAATTCTTCCTTTGCTAATTTTGCCATAATAATATCTGCTCTCTTTGCTCCTTTAAATAATTCTATATAAATACAATCAAGTAAAAATAATATCAAAATAATCATAGTTACTAACACTATAATCTCACTTCCTTTTCAAATAACCTAAAAAAAAGTGTCCCCCGGGGACACTTTTAATTACTTTGTAATTTAAATCATATTTTAAAAGGTGTCCCCCGGGGACACCTTTATCTTATTATGATAATTTTCTCTTCTTAGTGAAAAATAATCCACCAATACCTCCAGCAACTAAAAGAATACCTAAAGGAATTAATGAATTTATATCAAATCTACTTCCAGTTTTAACAATTTCAATCTTTTTATTTGTAAGATTGCATGTAATTATATCTCCTTGATTAGTTATTTCAAACTCACCAGTTTCAGTTGTTAATTCATATCCTTCAGGAGCTTTAGTTTCAGAAATTCTATACTTACCTTTTGCAAGAGTAAATTTATTACCTTCTTTGCTAGAAGTAAACTCTATTACTTTCCCTTGATCCAATCCTTCAAGGCACTCTATTTTTATCTTAGCTCCTTCTAAAACTTCTCCAGTAGCAACATCTGTTTTAGTAAACTCTAAAACTCCAGTTGTTCTTTCATCTTTAAGATTAGCTTTTGTGATTTCTCCGTCTTTTATTTCAAATGTTCCAACTTCTTTATTTATTTCATATCCATTAGGAGCTGAAATTTCTTCAAATGTGTATTTTCCTTCGTCTAAAGTAAATTTATTTCCATCTTTGAAAGAAGTAAACTCTATTACTTTTCCTTTTGATAAGCCTTCTACACAAATTATTTTTATCTTAGCCCCCTCAATTATTCTACCATCAGTAACATCTGTCTTAGTGAACTCTAAATCACCTTGTTTTCTTTCATCTTTAAGATTAGCCTTTGTGATTTCTCCGTCTTTTATTTCAAATGTTCCAACTTCTTTATTTATTCTATATCCATTAGGAGCTGAAGTTTCTTCAAATGTGTACTTTCCTTCATCTAAAGTAAATTTATTTCCATCTTTTGAAGAAGTAAAATCTATTACTTTTCCTTTTGATAAACCTTCGGTGCAAGTTATTTTTATCTTAGCACCTTCAATAACTTTACCAGTTGTAACATCTGTCTTAGTAAAGATTAAATCACCTTGCTTTCTTTCATCTTTAAGATTAGCCTTTGTGATTTGTCCATCTTTTATTTCAAATGTTCCAACTTCTTTATTTATTCTATATCCTTCAGGAGCTAATGTTTCTTCAAATGTGTATTTCCCTTCAGGAAGTGTGAATTTGTTACCTTCTTTAGAAGAAGTAAACTCTATGTTTATATGCTTGTTTTGTGGTTCTAATCCTGTAATTTTAACCTTAGCACCATCTATAGAATCTCCAGTAGTAACATCTGTCTTACTAAAGTCTAATTCTCCAGTTTTTACTGTATTGGCAACATCTATTTTTTCTAATTGTCCATCTTTATAAATATTAAAGTCATATTTTTTATCAACTTTGTTGTAATGATCTATTGCTTCTACTTCTACCCAAGTGTAGTTACCAGCTTCTAAATTATTAACTGTTATCTTACCAGTATTATCTGTAGTATAAGTTCCTACTTTTTTATCACCATTTAATAAGTCAAACTTAACTCCTTCTAGTGGTCTATTAGTATCTTTATCGAACTTAAATAACTCTACAGAACCCCTTATCTTTTTATTGGTCATTTGAAGTTTAATAGTTTTTCCATTTTCTTTAACACTAAAGAATATAGGCTCTTTATTTAGTACGTAATTCCATAAAGTTTTAACTTCGTCTACACGGTAATCACCATATTCTAAGCCTTTTAAACTAACTAATCCTTTATCATCACTCTTTAAGTTCCAAGTTTTCCCCTTCATAAAGCCATCTAATGCAGTAACTTTAAATTCAATGTTTTCTAAAGGTTTATTAGTTTCTTTATCTAACTTTAAAAGCTCCATATTCGCTGTTATACGGTCATTAGATACCTTTTGAGTATAAATAGTACCTAAATCTTTTATTTCTTCTAAAACTGAGTTTTCATCTATTTTAAAAGGTATAGGATTAACTTTAATATATCCTTCTAATGGTTCAACTTCTTCAAGAAGATAATTTCCATAAGCTAAATTTTGTGGAGTTACTAATTCACCGTTTTTATTAGTTTCTAAAGTTGTAGTTTTCATTGGAATTATACCTATGAAGTTTGTAAACTCTACCAACTTTTTAGTGTCAGCATTTCTTATTTGAAACTTAACTCCTTTTAATGGCTTTCCATCTTTAGAATCAACCTTTATAACTCTAACTTTGGCTTGTATAGGAGAGTTCTTAACGTATTTAACATAAGTTTTTCCATTTTCAGCTATATTGAATGAATACTCTTTATCAGACTTCCAGTATCCTTTTGGAGTATCTGTTTCATGGAACTTATAATCTCCATATCTAAGGTCTTTAGTATAAGCAAATCCATTTTTATCTGTAACAACATGATCTACAACAGTTCCTTCTTTGATACCATTAACATTAACTGCTATAACATCAAATCCAGCACCTTCAACTGGTTTTTCTTCATTTTCACTATCAACCTTAACTATTTGTAATTTTCCCTTTATAACATCATTACTAACATCAAAAGTATAAGTTTTATCATTTTCATTTATATTTATATCCCATACTTTATTACTTAATAAATATCCTTTAGGGGCTTTAGTTTCTTGCATAGTGTAAGTTCCATAATTTAAAGGTTCGCTTTCAGCATAGCCGTCTTTATTTGTAGTTATAGTTGCTACTATATTTTTGTTATTATCATAAATAGTAAATTCAGCACCTTCTAAATTTAAATCAGATATTTCACTATCTGTTTTCTTAACTGCTACTTTACCTTTTATAATTTTGTTTGTATGAGTTATTTCAATAGTCTTACCATTTTCTGAAATAGTAACTGGATGTTCTTCTCCGTTTAAAACATATTTAGATGGAGCTTTAATTTCCTTAACTAAATAGTTTCCAAAAGGAAGTAAGCTACTTGTAGCAATACCATTTTCTCCAGTAGTTATAGTTTCAATATGCTTACCATCTTGAGTTATTTCAAATTCAGCTCCTTGTAATGGAGTATTTGTTTCTTCATCAACTTTAAGAACTTGAATTTTACCTTTAATTTGAGTATCAGTCATTTCAGCTATAGAAACCTTATTCGGTTTTACAGTAACATTAACTGGATTAGTAACTAAATAGCCTTGTGGAGCTTCAACTTCATGTATAGTGTATTCTGCTGGTTTAATATCATTAAATACTGCTTTACCATCTTGTGAAGTTGCTTCTGCAACATTTTCATCATTAGCATTTTTAAGAACAAATTTAGCACCTGTTAAAAGTTTACCATCATCACCTTTTTTAATAACTTGTACTGCTCCATTTAATCCAGTCCAAGAAACTTTTATATTATCTTTATCCATAGAATGAGTATCTAAAGATGAAACAGCCATATCTTGTATACCTTGTTCAGGAGTCATATATCCTAACATTGCTGGTATATCAACCTTTGCTTTTACACTTACCTTTAAATCTCCTGTTTCTGCATTTGAAGGAATATATACTCTAAAACTTTCATTTGCCTTATATCCTGAATCTTTAACATTTCCATCCATATCTTTTATGACTATATCTTTTGTTAACTCAGGATTACTTGCACTTTTTATAGTAACCTTTACACCACTTAAAGTATAGTTAGACTTTATTTTTATTGGTTCACTAACAAAATAGTCACCTTCTTGATGTGCAATTATATCATTTGGTGACACTTCAAAAAAAGTAGGCATTTCTTTATTATGAGCTTTATCAACTAAAAAATCTATTACTGGTTTTAATTTACTTAATGGTACAGTACCACTTTGAAGTCTTTCTCTAACTAATCCCCTACTTAAACCAGCTTCCTTCTGATAAGCCCATATAGCTAATTGAGTACAATATCTATATTCATCTGCTGATATTCCCCAATCTGATCCATCCTTTGCTGGATATCCCCAATAAAGAATTGTTTCTATACCAGCATCAACTTGCATTTCTTTTGTATAGTCTTGACCAGTTGGATTTAATGCACCTGTATTTAAACAATAACAAGTTGTTAAATCTCCAGGAACATAATACCTATGATTTCCTATTGGAAGAACCTTCCCCCAAGTTGGAGAATCATAATTTAAATAGCTCTCTGCATCAGTAGAAGTTATTTCTACTGCAAATACCTTTATGTTAGTAAATAAAAAAGTAAAAATTAGTGTGATTGTTGTGATTAATTTAAATCTTTTTGCTTTGCTCACCTTTTTCCCTCCATTTTTTTGTTTTCATTTTTTTATTTTTGATAAAAAATTTTAGGATGTATCAAAGTAATCCACTTAATCTTCTCCTTCCTAAAAAATTGTATTTAAAAAGAGTGCTGCCTAATTGCAACACTCTTAAATATCCTAAATTAAACCTAAGCTTATTACTAAAGCTCTATTCAATCTTTTTATTTCATTATTAGTTAGAGTTCCTTTCTTCTCACTCAACTGATGTCTATATATAGTAGTAATTTGTTCTAATAAAATTGTAGAAGGCTTTTCTAGACAAGAATTTTCAATTTCTGTATGAACCTTCATCTTATTTTTAACTTGAGAAGTCATAGGTGCTACTACAAAAGAGCTTCCAAAGTTTTGAAGAATAGCTACTGGTCTAATACCTTGTTGTTCTGAACCCTGTTTTCTTTTTCCTAAATTAGCGTAAAAAATATCACCTTTATAAACTTTACCTTTATAAAAATTTCTTTTAAACTTCAATATAATCTCCACCCTAAAAACTATATTAAAAAAGACTTAGATAAATCTAAGCCTTTTATATATAACCTTTTTAAAAAGTGTCCCCCGGGGACACTTTCAATTACTTTATAATTTTAATGACATTTAATAATCAAATCCTATTGCAAAATAATATCCACCATCAGCACTCTTATATACTGCACAAGCTCCTTCTGTAAGCTCATCATCTAAAATATTCTTATTATGTGCAGGAGAATTTTTAAATTGTTGTAATATTTCACTTGCAGTTAAATTTTTATTTGAATTACTTCCAGTAACTTGTCCCCCTTCAGGATAATCAACATGATAACTTCCAGTATTCTTTTTAGCCATTTCTTCTACATGGTTCTTTGTCCATGTAGCATATTTACCACTCCAACTCAAAGCATTTAATCCTTTAGATTGTCTATAAGCATTAAAATCACTCCATAACTGTTGACTCATATCTGCCATGTATTGAACATTTTTAGGTTGTTCTACTGGTTTTTCAGTAGGCTTTTCTACTGGTTTTTCAACAGGTTTGGAAGGTTGTGGAGTTTCTTCAGGTTGCTCTGCTGGTTGTTCTTCTTTTTCGTTATTTTCAGGTTTACTTTCAGGCTTATTCTCAGAAGAACTGTCTGGCTTATTATTTTCAGTATTCTCAGGCTTATTTTCAGGTTTTACAATTGTTATTGTTCCTTCTCCAGTAGCAGTAACATCCTTAATATCCTCCACTTTTTCAACCTTTCCTGTTTTATCATTTTTTATTGTAATACTGCTTCCAGCATCTTTTTTAGAGTTAATGACTTTTTTCACATCATCACCCTTACTACTATCAGCAATAATATTACCTGTTTTTTGATCCTTAACAATTACATTTCCATCTTTTGTTTGTTCAACTTCAATCCCATCTTCAGGTGTTGATTTATTAGCTTCACTTTCATTAGTAGCTTCATCATTAGTAGCTTCAGCTTCATCTGTTTTAGTTGATTCATCTGTTTTAATATTATCTTTATTAGCTTCTTTAGTATCATTAATTTTCTCTGATAATGCAGTATTATTAGTTTTATTATATGTATTTGATAAAA